>CBDTYO010000127.1:0-10142 GCA_965364615.1 uncultured Bacteroidia bacterium | reverse complement strand
GGCGTGGGAGAGGCGGGCACCACCATGAAATATCTGGAGGAACGTGGTCTGGACCGCTTGCTGAAGGGCCTGTCCCAACCTGTGCTGGGGATCTGCCTGGGTCAGCAGCTGATGTGCCGCTGGTCTGAGGAAGGCAATACGCGATGCATCGGCATCTTTGATGAAGAGGTTCGCCGCTTCCCGGCCGGTCCCATGAAAGTGCCCCACATGGGGTGGAACAGCCTGGACCGGGTCGGCGGGGACCTTTTCCCGGCTGAACTCCAGGGGGCCTATGTGTATTTTGTGCACTCTTATTATGTGCCTGTCTGTGAGTACACTGCAGCCGAAACCCACTACATGGTCCCCTTCAGTGCGGCCATACAGCACAAGAACTTTTATGCCACGCAGTTCCACCCCGAGAAAAGCGGGGACCGGGGCGAGCTCATCCTTTCCCAATTTCTGCAGCTATGATTGAGATTATCCCGGCCATTGATATCATAGGGGGCAAATGTGTCAGGTTGACCAAGGGCGATTACGGCCGCAAGAAGGAGTATGGCGATCCCCTGGATATGGCCCGCCAGTTTGAGGACCATGGAATCCAGAGGCTGCACCTGGTGGACCTGGACGGAGCCAGGGAAAAACGGGTGGTGAACTTCCGGATCCTGGAGAGAATTGCGTCCCAGACCAGCCTGGTGATTGACGCAGGCGGAGGATTGCGCAGCCACGAGGATGTAAAAATCGTCTTTGAAGCAGGTGCCCGGATGGTGACCGGAGGCAGCATCGCTGTGAATGACCGGGCCCTCTTCCTGAGCTGGCTGCATCGATACGGGTCCGACAGGGTGATCCTGGGAGCTGATTTCAGGGACGGAAAGATTGCCATAAGCGGCTGGCAGGAGACCACAGCCCAGGATCTGAAGGAGTTTATTTCCGCTTACCGCTCTGAGGGTGTGCACACCGCCATCTGCACCGACATTGACAAAGACGGGATGCTGGAGGGACCTTCGCTGGAAACTTACAAAGACTTGAAATCCTCTGATCCGGGTCTCAGACTGGTGGCCAGCGGAGGCATCAGCCGCATGGACGATATCAGACTTCTGGATGAGGCAGGGATCGACGGGGTGATCGTGGGAAAAGCCATATACGAGGGAAAGATCAGTCTGTCCAACCTGCAGGCATACATCATAAAACACGGCTAATATGTTGGCAAAGCGAATTATACCCTGTTTGGACATCCGGAACGGCAAGACGGTCAAGGGGATCAACTTTGAAAATGTGGTGGACGTTGGCGATCCGGTGGAATTGGGAGCCAAATATGCCCGGGACGGTGCCGATGAACTGGTGTACCTGGATATCACGGCCACCCATGAAGGAAGGAAGCTTTTCGCCAACCTGGTGAGGAAGATTTCTGAGCATCTGAACATTCCCTTTACCGTGGGCGGAGGCATCGACCGTTTGCAGGATGCAGATCTGTTGTTATCGGCCGGGGCCGACAAGGTATCGATCAACTCCTCTGCGGTGAGGGATCCCTTGCTGATCGACCGCATAGCCAGAGGCTTCGGGAACCAGTTTGTGGTGGTGGCCATTGATGCCCAATGGAAAGAGGATCGCTGGACCGTCTTCGTGAACGGTGGCAGGATCCCCACCGGCAAGGAGCTTTTCAGCTGGGCACGGGAGGCACAGGAAAGGGGGGCAGGAGAGATTCTCTTTACTTCCATGAACCACGATGGCACCAAGAACGGTTATGCCAGCGAAGCCCTCAGGGAACGTTCCCAGGCCTTGTCCATTCCTGTGATAGCCTCTGGCGGAGCAGGGGCCAAGGAGCATTTCGTGGAAGTGTTTGAAAAAGGAAATGCCGACGCTGCCCTGGCTGCCAGCATTTTTCATTATAACGAGATCCCGGTACCTGAGTTAAAGCAATACCTTAGAAAGAACCATATAATTGTCAGATAACATGGATTTTAATAAACTAAACGGAATCGTTCCTACCATCATCCAGGATGCCCGGACAAAAAAGGTCCTGATGCTGGGATTTATGAACCCGGAAGCCCTGAAAATGACCAGGGAGGAAGGCAAAGTCACCTTTTTCAGCCGCACCAAAAACAGGCTATGGACCAAAGGAGAGGAGAGTGGAAATTTCCTGTTTGTGGAAGAGATCCTTGAAGATTGCGATCAGGATACCCTGCTGATCCGGGCCACTCCGGCCGGACCCGTCTGTCATACCGGAAGCGATACCTGCTTCAATGAACAAAATACCGGGGGTCCTTTCATTGAACAGCTCCAGGAACTCATACACCGGCGAAAAAAGGAAATGCCCGAGGGTTCCTACACCACCTCACTTTTTGAAAAGGGCATCAATACAATTGCCCAGAAAGTGGGCGAGGAGGCTGTGGAACTGGTGATTGAAGCCAAAGACCAGGATGACGATCTTTTCCTCAACGAGGCCGCCGACCTTGTCTACCACCTGCTGGTCCTGCTTTCGGCCAAAGGCAAGGACATCAGGGATGTCAGTTCCCTCCTTGAACAGCGGCACAAGCCCTGAGCCCCTTATTCTTCGACAACCACTTTCTCGATCTTGTCGCCCTGTCGGATCTCATCAATCACTTCCAGGCCTTCATATACCTTTCCAAAACAGGTATGCACGCGGTCGAGGTGACTGGTATTGTTGCGTGAATGGCAGATAAAAAACTGTGACCCTCCGGTATCTCTGCCGGCATGGGCCATGGAAAGCACCCCCCGGTCGTGGTACTGGTTGTCTCCATCGAGCTCACACTTGATGCTGTACCCCGGGCCTCCCATGCCGTTCCCATCGGGACACCCTCCCTGGATGACGAAATCGGGGATCACCCTGTGAAAGGTGAGACCGTCATAAAAGCCTTCTTTGGATAGCTTGATGAAGTTCTCCACGGTACCGGGAGCATCCTTGTCGTAGAATTCCACCTTCATAATGCCTTTGCCGGTATGGATTGTTGCTTTGCTCATGTTTCTTTGCTTATGGTTTATCTCATGATTTGTTCAATATCGTCAACCTCTTTGGGCGCATACCTCGAAAGGTTGATGTTGCCATCCTGCGTGATCAGGATATCGTCTTCGATACGAACCCCGATGTTGAGGTATTGTTCATACACGGGGGCGATCTGTCGGATAAAATCCGCTATTTCTGTGCTGTCGGCCTCCCTTTGGAACATCTCCTGGGCCTGCTCCAGTGCATTTTCCCTGAAATAAATCCCGGGTTCAATGGTCAGCACCATGCCCGGCTCCAGCCGGCGCTCATGGTAGGATCCCACATCATGCACATCCAGTCCCAGGAAGTGGGAGGTGCCATGAATGGTATAGAAAGTAACCTGCCAGGGGGACTGCGGGTCCGTTACGAGCCCCAATTCATGCAAGCCTCTATTCATTACAATTTTGGCTGTGTCTTGCACAGCGGAATGGTAGTTTCCGGAGACCATCTGCTCTATGGCGGCTTTCTGGGCTTTCAGCACCAGTTCATAGATGCTTCGCTGCTCGGGGGTGAACCTGCCATTGACCGGAATGGTCCGGGTGATATCCGCTGTATAGTAGCCATATTCAGCACCGATATCCATCAGCAGCAGATCCCCGTCCTCCATGAGGCGGTCGTTGGGTTCATAATGCAGGGTGGTGCTGTTGGGACCCGATCCCACAATGGAATTGAAGCCCGGCATCTGTGCCCCATGCTCCAGAAAGGTCCCTTCGATCACCGCTTCCATTTCAAATTCATACATGCCCGCTTTGCATTGTTTCATCACCCGGGTCAGGGAGAGGGCAGTGATGTCGCAGGCTTTCTGCATCCTTTCCACTTCCGTGGAATTCTTAATGGCGCGCATTTCATCCACCAGTTCTCCGATGTGCCTGAACTCCACCTGGTGATCTTCAGGGACCCTGGCTTTCAGTTCGTATTCAAACAGCCTGTCCGAGCGGTCCATATAGATGGGAGCATCCGTTTGCAGCAGACTGTCTATCAAAGCCATGGCTTCTCTCCTGGAAAGCACCTGGTGGGGGTGAAACCTGGCATGTATCTCTTCGGCACTTAGCTGGCTGCCATCGTAAATCTTTGCCCGCATGCTCTGTGCAGGCGAGGAAAGTATAAACGGACTGTCTGAATCGCCGTCCAGGATGGCATAGGTGCCGGGGCCTTCGTGGCCGGTCAGGTAGTAAAAATAATTGTTGGGCCTGAACTGGTGCCTGTTGTGACTGTGCTGATCCCATGAACGCAGGATGACCTTGGCACCCCCAAGTGACTCAATGACCTGATTTCGACGCATTTCGAAACTTTCCTCGTGCGCGGGCGTATAAGATAGGTCAGAAGGGTCAATGCTGACCGGGATCATCCATGATCTTCCCCCGGGATTATAGCAGCCGCTGACCAGGAAAATGGCCATCAGAAGCAAGGCATGTTTTTTCATAGAAAATGTGAATTATCAACAGGGATGCAATTTAGAAAAAGATTTGCTCATACCATTCTCGGAAGCTGCTTCTGGCTGTTTTTCTCGATCCTGGTTCCCCTGACCACTCAGGCACAGAAATATACCCTGGAGACCTACACTGCCAAGACCGGCCTGCCCCAGAATTCGGTGAACGACATTGTGCAGGATCCACAGGGCTACCTTTGGTTTGCCACCCAGGGAGGGGCTGCCCGTTTCGATGGCTATGAATTCGAACATTTCAACTCGCTCAATGGATTGCCCGATGACTATGTGAACTGCCTTCTGACCGATCATGCAGGGAATCTCTGGTTTGGTACCGAGGGTGGCCTGGCTGTGTATGACGGAACCCACTTTCAGACCTATGATGAAGGGGATGGTCTGGTGGATAACGATGTGGTGGGTATGATCGAAGATCCGGAGGGAAATATCTGGGCCTGGACTGCCTACGGCATATCGGTGCTGACCGGAGATACGATCCTGTCTTATACCAAAGGGGATCAGCTGGCCGGTAATATGATCGTGGATGTGATGGTGGATACCAGGGGAACGGTCCATGTGGCCACCTTTGAAAAGCAAGGGATTACCAGTTTTGCAGATCCCTATCGGGCAGTGCTGCACAAACGGAAGGAGATCATCCGGGACATGCTGGAAGTGGGTCCGGGGGAAATCTGGTACGCCTCCCAGGATCATGGTATCATCGTACAAAACAAAGCAGGGGAGTACAGGCTCGGTCCCGAAGACGGTTTAACGGACCAGGTGGTATTATGCCTGCTCAAGGATAGCCGGGACAGGATCTGGTGCGGAACCTATGAACAGGGCTTGTTTGTTTATGAGAATGGACGCTTCCGGAATGTCCCCAGCCAATTGGAGGAGGAACCCATCGCCAGGAAATTGATGGAGGACAAACAGGGCCGAATCTGGGTCCTGGGAATGATCAATGGCATATGGATGCTCGATGAGGACCGTTACAAACCGTTCAGCGTGGAAAATACGTTGGCTCATGATGAAGTATATGCGCTTTATGAAGATAAATACGGCAGCATCTGGATGGGAACCCCCGGAGGAGTATCCAAATTTGGCAAAGGGATTTTTGAGGTATATGACATGGATTTTTCTTTGCCGGACAACCACATCATCTCCGTTTTTCTGGATTCCGAGGAAATCCTTTGGTTTGGTTCGGGTTTTGATGTTTGTGTGCTGAAAAACGGCCAACTGGAGATAGATGAACAAATCTTCAAAGAGAACGAAGGCTACTATCGACCCCGGTGCTTTGCCGAAGATCCCGATCACAACATCTATGTGGGTTCTGACAACAGGTTGTTCAAGCTGGAAGAAGGGACATGGAAGCAGATTGAACTCCTAGATGATTCAATCATGGTCTCGATCAACGATCTGCTGTTTGCGGACGACAACAGGCTCTGGTGCGCGACCAATACAGGATTGCTCATCTATGACCAGGAAGACTTTTCTGTCCTGCACCAGGAACATGGTCTTAGGCATGAAGAAGTCAATGCCCTGCATCTGTACGACAACAGGATATACTGTGCCACCACCGGAGGGATTTCAGTGTTCGATCTGGCCGGGAACCATGTGAAGGATTATACCACTGAACAGGGTCTGGCCTGGAATGAATGCCTCGATATTACCTCCGATACCAGGGGAAACCTCTGGGTGGCCACCAAAAGCAGGGGTGTTTCCAGGATTGACAGCAACCATCATGACTCCATTCGTTCACTGAACATGGAAAACGGCTTGATATCCAATGCCATCAGCTTTGTGGAAATGTATGATGAAAGTACCCTCTGGATCGGGACCAACAGGGGCATCAATGTGTTGGATGTGGCAACGGGAGCCATTTCGGTGTACGGACAGGAAGAAGGTTTTTATCCCCTCGAACCCTACGCCAGGGCGGTGGTCAGGGACAGCAGCGGCCGGCTGTGGATCGGAACCGTGGAAGGCCTGGTAAAATATGATCCCCGCTACGATATCAAATACCTGGATCCGCCTGATTTGATCCTGTATCCCCCTGTCATCGATGGCATCCAGTTTTCCGCAGAAGAACCGGGAACCGGAATAAAAGGGACCTTTCCGGGAGAGATGGCGTTTCCCTACAGCAAGCGTTCCCTGGAATTCAATTTCACAGGCATTCATACCATACTGCCCTCAAGAAATACCTTTTCCTGGTATCTGGAAGGATTTGATAAGGCCTGGTCGCCTCCTTCCGCCGAACGCTCAGCAAGATATGACAGGCTCCCCAGCGGACATTTTACTTTCAGGGTGAAAGCTTTTAACCTGGATGGTGTGGAGGCCCTGGAGGAAGCCAGTTTTTCCTTTGTGATCAGACCTCCCATTTACCGAACCATTTGGTTTATATTGCTTTACATCATCTCTGGAATGGCTTTGATTTATGGCCTGTTCAAATACAGGGAACGTCAATTGATCAAGGAGAAGCGAATTCTTGAACACAAGGTAAAGCTCAGGACCAAAGAGATCGAGGACCAGAAGGTGGAGATTGAAGCCCAAAGAGACGAGATTTCCGGACAAAAGAAGTTCGTTGAGGAGCAACGGGACCAGATCGCCCTTCAGAACAAAGAAATTACCGACAGCATTCTCTATGCCAAGAGGATACAGCAAGCCGTCCTGCCCGGGAAAAAGACCCTGGAAAAGACCCTGCCCGAACACTTTATTCTCTTCAAGCCCAGGGACATTGTCAGCGGAGACTTCTACTGGGTGGAGAAAAATGAGGAGCGGATCATCGTCTGTGCAGCCGATTGTACCGGGCACGGCGTACCGGGTGCCTTCATGAGTTTGCTGGGCCTGACCTTTCTGAATGAGATCGTGAACCACGAAGGGATCCTCAAGGCATCCAGGATACTGGACCGTTTGCGGATCAATATCATCCGGTCCATGTCCCACAAAGATGAGGCCGATCAGGCCAGTGACGGAATGGACATGGCCCTGGTGGTGATTGATCCCCAGTTGGATATCCTGGAATATGCAGGAGCTTTCAATCCTTTGCTCATCCTGCGCAAGGGTGAACTGATAGAATACAAGGCGGATAAAATGCCCATAGGAAAGTGGGTGGGTGAGGAAGGATTATTTACCAATCATAAGATCCTTCTGGAGCAAGGAGACATGATATACTTGTATTCAGATGGGTTTCCCGATCAATTCGGGGGAGAGAAGGGGTCCAAATACAAAGCCCGGCCCTTTAAAAAACTCCTGACCCGGATCAGCACTGAGCCAGCCCATACACAGTTAAATCTCCTGGAAAAGGAGCTGAGATCCTGGATGGGAGAAGAGGACCAGGTGGATGACATCCTGGTGATGGGAATCCGTTATGTAAAGAAAACCTAACACATGACATAGCATGAAAAAACAGCTACTTATTGTTCTTGTATTGTCAGCCGCCGCGGTTATAAGCGGCCAGCAGCTGGTGCCAGGAGGCTTTGACCATGTTGGCCTGTCCAGTTATCCCAGTGAGCCTCAGCTGGTGGAAGCGGACGCACAGAGTTTCTACTGGATCTCCGGATCCAATGTGGGAACTTCAGTCAATCATGTCCTGCTGCCTGAAGTCTACAGCGATTTCAGCAACCTGTTCTTTATCAAATATGACCGCGATGGAATCGCCCGGAAGTCCAATTTTATCCGGGGTGCCAGCTATGCGGAAAATGCATTTTCCTTCAAGGGCGGACTGGCCCTGGGGCTCCAATCTTATGGAGATGTCGAGGTAAATGGAAATTCCATTCCCCTGGGGGCAGCCGATGAGACTGAGATCCTGGTGACCTATGATCCTGACTGTAACCTTCAGAAATACAGGAAAATATGGAATCTGACCTACAGCCAGTATGTGAATTCCGGGTTTGCCATGGATCCGGCAGACGGGTCTTTGTATGTGTATGATATTGCCTACGAGCCCCTGGAGCTCATAGACCATGGTACCCTGGGCAAGGACTTTCCCGGTCAGTATTTCTACGTGATCAAGTATACCCGCGACCTGGACCTGGAGTGGGTGTATGAGGCTGGATTTGACCCGGATTTATCCGGCAACTCTCCCAGCTATCAAAACATCAATGTGCATCCCGGAAGCGGGGGTGGTGTACTGGTCACCGGGTCTTATGGCACTGAAAGCAGTCCCAGGATTCATGGAAGATCACTCCCGGCCTATGCGGACACCTATGGCAATTTTGCGGTGCTGCTCAACGGGGCCGGCACTTCTCAGTGGGTACAGGATGGTCCCATGAATGGTTTGGGTTACCGGACCGGCATTTTTGAAGCCTTTGCCATGCCCGAAGGGGATTTTGTGCTGGCCGGGGTGTGTACCACGGGCTATTTCAAACTTGGAAATGCAGAGATCGTTTTTCCAGGGGGGGAGAATCATGAGAACCTGTTTGTCTACAGAATGCGGGCCAGTGGAGAATTTTTATGGGGAAGGGCCATACAGAACATGCGGCCCAACCAGGACAAGAAGAAAAAGAGCGCACAAAGTGAAGTTTATCGGGCCAAGATCGATCAGGATGCCATCAACTGGAGGAACAAGGTCCTTTACCTGGCAGGATACTACAATGCGATGAGCGGATTATCCATTGCAGGGAGAACCCTGGACGCCAAATATGACGAAGGCATTTTTGTGGCCGCCATTGACATGGACGATGGCGCTGAGCAATGGGGATATGGTCTGACCTCTGACAACCTCAACCTGTATGGCTTTGATGCCGACCGCTCGGGCAACCTTTCCCTGATGGGATCCAATTACAACACCCAGGACCTGGAAGGGATTACAGAAGCGGCCACCGGGGTGTCAGATTTCCTGTTCCACGTGGGGATTGATTACACGGGGAAGGCCCTCTGGTATGACAATGCCCGGTTGTCAAGCAGTCTGTATTACTGGAGATTAAGCGGCGTGGACCTGGAGGTGCTGCCCAATGGCGAGGTTTTTTCCTCCATGTATATGATCGAGCCCAACAGCCTGGTGGTGGGTTCAGCGGTCCTGCCTCCCGCAGCAGAGGCCTATTCCAGCTGGCTGGTGGAACTGAAGGCTGACATCAGCCTGGGCGGCATCGTGAGCGATGCTGCGGGGAGTCCGGTATATCCGGGTCTGGTCAGGGCCATCAAATCGGCTCCCTGGGGAAGCTACCCGGTGGTGGATTCCGCCTGGACCCAGGATGATGGCTCGTATGAGTTTACCGATCTCTATCCCGGCAATTATGTGATTCAGGCCTTCACGGATCCTGTAGACTATCCGGAAGGTATTCCTACATACTACGGCAACAGCGAAGAGTGGAGAAATGCGCTGCCCATTGATATCACACCGGATATCCATGCCAATATCCTGAACATCGAACTCTCTGAGGTCCCGAAACTTACCTCCATGGATGGTTCAGGGGAACTGTCGGGAACCGTCTCCACCGAGCAGGGAACCTTCCTGAAGGGAACCACGGCCCAGCCTTCCAAAAGAACGGGGGTCATATTACTGGGCAAGGCCAAGAAATCCACCCTGGCTGGCGAAGTGGTGGCCTACGCGGAAACCAACGAACAGGGGATGTATGTATTTGATTATGTGCCTGATGGGGATTACCTCCTGGTGGTGGATGTGGCAGGACTGGATATGATGGAAACCCATGAGGTGACCATCGTCGGGAGTCAGGTGGTATCGGGCCTGAACTATACGGTGAGCAACGAAGGGATCTACGCGGGATGGCCCACTGCGGTATCTTT
>CBDTYO010000126.1:0-10179 GCA_965364615.1 uncultured Bacteroidia bacterium | reverse complement strand
GCCTTAGCACAGGACATTACCAACCGACACATCGCCGAAGCCGAAACCAAAGAAGCAAATTCAATCAAAGGTGAACTTCGGAGGACATAAATATGCGGCGGGTTTGACCATGAAGGTGCAAAACCTTCCCGAATTCAGGGAGCGCTTTGAAAAAATTGTGAGTGATACCATTGATCCGGAGCAGCTGATTCCCGTGGTCGAGATTGATACCGAGTTGCAGCTCAAGGATATCAATGAGAAGTTTTATCGCATCCTGAAGCAGTTCGAGCCCTTTGGCCCGGAGAATATCAGCCCGGTTTTTCTCTCGGAGAATGTGGTGGATAATGGATATGGCAGGACCGTTGGCAACAATGGGGAACACCTGAAACTCACCCTCATCCAGGAGGAAAATCCCTTTCAGGTATTTCCAGCCATCGGTTTTCATCAGGGCAGCGATTTTCCCAAAGTCAGCAAAGGAATTCCCTTTGACATTTGTTACCAGCTGATGGAGAATGAATTCAGGGGCAGGACCAGCCTACAGATCCACCTGCTGGATATCAAATTTGACTAGAATTTCAGTCGCAGTTGCAGAGCTGTTTCCCAAATCCTGTTTCCATGGACCAGATCCGCGCCTGATCCGATTTCCTTGCGATCGTAATAATAAATTCCTGAGATTTTCACCGATAGTGTGATCTTTTTAATATCCTTCAAAGTAAGCAAAACAGTGCTCCTCTGACCCCTTCCATAATAGCAGGGAAAACCGAAGCTGTAATAGAAAGCGGGTTCATGCAGGTACATTCTGTTATCCCATTCCTCCACCCGGAACAATACGAATTGAATGCTGCCCTGTATGTGCGGTGAGGCTTGGATTTTGGCCTGAAGCAGAGCAGCAATTGCGGGAATTGGCTTATTGGCAGGCGAGAGAAAGGAGATAAGCCACCGGGATTGCCAGGATAAGTTCTTACCGGGTGAATGTATCAAGCGGACATCTAATCTGTTCAGCCTGGATTCCATGAGAGGTCTGACCCCCGTGCTCCCTGCTTGCGGAGTGCTTTGCCAGGCTTTCTCCATCATCCTGATCCGCCATTGCCAGGGACCGTTAGGGGGATTCTGCAAAGTGAGCATCATTCTGTAGGCATGGGAAGGAACCAGGGATTGGTATCGGGGAGATGGATATTGGAAGATCTCAGCAGATACATCGGCCATAAAGGCTGGCCCCGGCTCCAGGTGAAAATGCAATGCCACCCCCCGTTCATTCTCCAGATGGCTCCCCGATGCATAGGAGGAGGGCAGGGACCCCTTATATCCTTTCCCATAGTGGTGGATCAGCAAGGTACCCTCTATGAAATCATTGAACTGGTCCCTGGCTCTTAATTGAAATGCAAAGGAGGAGGAAGTTCCTGCTGCCAATTCTCCGCAAAGCTGCCAATGATGCGCTTGCCAGGTACCGTGCAGACTGGCATACTGGAGATGGGCCGGGTCAAAGCTTTTCCCCAAGATTTTCGATCCCCGGCGGGTAAGGGACCATCTTTCGGCCCCGGACATGATGCCCAGGGCGAAATCCCGGTGAAGGTACAGCAGCTGGAGACCACCGCTTATCTTCCCGGCCAGTTGTTGACCTTCCAGTTCTCCAGGGCTTCGGTGAAGTCCCGTGGTTCTCTGGTGCTCCCACCACGCAGTTTCTTCCGGGTCACGGGCAAGGGGAACCGGGGACAGGTCATGTTGGGTATAAGACCCCCATGCCAGTAGCTTCAGGCGGTTAAAAGCCAGTTGCCCAGCCAATCCCCGGTGGTATCTTTGTTCTGTTTTAGAAGCGTAGGGCCTCAGCAAAGACAGGGTTTGGTGGTTGACCCTCAAGGAAGAGGGATGATGGAAAAAGCCAGTTCCATTGACCAGTCCCAGACCATGGTTCAGCTGAAAGGTTCCGGCCACCAACTGTTTGAGGAAAGTCCTACCCTGGTATTGCAGGTAGCCTGACAGGAACTGGGGCATGCCCCGGGTGAAAAGTGTTTCTCCGGGATCCTTCTCGTAGGTAAGTCCTATGGACAGGTGGTTTCCATACCGTGATCTGATCCTGAGGGTCGTAAACAGGGCAGAGCCCGCGTAGGCCTTCTGCCCCTTTCCTTCAGCCCCCTCCTGGTAGGCCAGACTTTTAGGATGCTTCTGTCCCACATCGAGCATAACAAGATGTTGACCAGACACCTTTGCCGGTGCATGGGATTCTGCATTGATCCTTACCATGGGTTCCAGCAAATGCAGGACGGATGTGTCGAATCCTGGCAAGGAGGCCAGCTCGGCGAGTGAATAGAGGGGTCCGTAACGTTCGCGGTAGCTGATCAGCTGATGGACCTGGAAAGAGGTAAAGAGCCGGGATGCTTCCAATTGCTCAAAAGTGGCATGGTTCAGGTCCAGCGGCAGGGAGGTGTTTTCTTCAAAGTATTCAAAGAGTTCCTCCGGAATGATCGAAGTCTCATGCTGGTATAAAAGCTCTTCAACCCTGTGTGAATAGGTTTCCTGGGACTGGGCAGACAGGATGGAAGGGATCCCTGCTGCCAGCAAAAGGCAATGATGCAGCCTACCAGTCATGACCCAGTGAAGTATGGGGTATCATTCCAGAATGGCCCAGATACTGGAAGGCAAACTGAATAGTCCAAGGTCGAAAAAGCAAAGAAATGCCCCAGGAAAATGTGGTGGGTTTGTTTGAAAAACCCACGCGCATGGAGACCCGTGTATTGAGATTCCACTCAAGACCTTCCACCAGGATGATCCCCTGCCTGTGGAAGGCGCGAATCTCCGAAAAGAGGGTGGCGGACTCCAGGAACGTATAGGAAAATCCAGCTGACAGAATCATCCCTGGCGCTGCAATCGGCAGGGATGTTGAGCTCCAGGAGGCAGGATGCAACACATGGGCCCCCAGGGTCCAATGAGGAAGGATCCTGGCCTGGATGCCCAGAGCTAGGCCCATTCCCGATGCATTGAATATTTGATCGGGCAGACTTGAATTCCACAGGTGGATCCCCAGCCCTGCACTGATATCCGGAGTCAGCTTCATGCCATAGGAGAACCATAAGGAAGTTTGACGTAGCCCTTTGATTCCCCTGGTGCTGAGCAAAACCCCCAGCGCTCCGCCCCCTGCCAGGAATTCTCCATGAAGAGAAGACCGGCCCAAGTCCTTAAGAAGATAGGGCCGGCTGTGATGCAGGCCGAGCGAATGATGTTCCCTCCATCCAAGGCCCGCCTGGTTCAGACCCGCACAGGCATTGCCTGCCCTGCTCACAAAAGCTCCTCCCAGGGCGGCGGTGGATGCCTCCTGCCAAATATCCTGTGAGCTCAATGAAACCTGAACGGAAAGCAAAAAAAAGACCGGGATCATCCATCCCGGTCTCGTCAGCATCCACCTGCGTGGAAAAATCATGGTTTGGTCAGTTGGTTTTATGCTTGAATTTCACCTGTTTTAGTTCTTCGTTGGCTTTTACAATCTTGGTAGCCAGTGTTTCCTTAAACGCTTTCATTTTTCCCAGGATGTCCGGATCCCCAGTGCCCAGGATCTGTGCAGCAAGAATTCCGGCATTCCTGGCACCATCGAGCCCCACTGTGGCCACTGGAATTCCTGGAGGCATTTGCAGAATGCTCAGGATCGAATCCCAGCCATCTATGGAAATGGAAGCCTTGATCGGAACCCCTATCACCGGAAGGGGTGTCAGGGCTGCAATGACCCCGGGAAGATGGGCTGCCCCACCGGCTCCTGCAATGCTGACCTTGATACCGCGGTCCGCCGCATTTTTGCCAAATTCCATGGCCTGGTCGGGTGTTCTGTGGGCCGATAGGGCATTGATCTCGAAAGGGATCTGTAATTCATCCAGCAGCTTGGCTGCCTGTTCCATGATGGGAAGGTCCGAGGTGCTTCCCATGATAATGCTGACTTTTGGATTCATACCTTTATGTGGTTTTAAACGGTTTATCAGCTAACGAAATTACAATTATTTTTATACCTGGTTAAGGATGATTACTTTCAGAAAAAATATGGTTTATGGAGCACCCCATTATCAAGGTTCATGACAAACACTTCGAACCCTTCATCCCTGAAGAAAAGATTCAGAAAGAAGTAAGCCGGATCGCAAAGGAAATGAATCATGACCTGGCCAGCAAGGATCCCATTTTTCTTGGGATACTGAACGGGGCTTTCATGTTTGCCAGTGATCTTTATAAACAATTGACCTTTCCCTGCCAGATTACCTTTCTGAAATTGGCCTCATACAGTGGCACCCAATCCACCGGGACGGTAAAGCAGCTGATCGGGATCAACCGGGATCTGAAGGACAGGGTGGTGGTGGTCCTGGAAGACATTGTGGACACAGGGGTGACACTGGAAACCATTATCCGTCAGTTATCGGGGTATCAGCCAGCTGAGATCAGGGTGGCCACATTTCTTCATAAACCGGACGCTACCATCAGGGAGGTGGCACTGAATTATGTGGGCATGAAGATCCCCAATGACTTCATTCTGGGTTATGGATTGGACTACGACGGCTATGGCAGAAATTTCAAGGAAATATACCGTTTGGTGGACTAAAGCAGTAAATCTTTACTAATTTTGGGGGCGTTACATAAATCTGAAAAATCATGTTGAATATTGTATTGTTTGGCCCTCCGGGATCCGGAAAAGGAACCCAATCGGAAAAGGTCATAAAAAAGTATGGATTGGTGCATATATCCACCGGAGATCTTTTGCGCGAGGAGGTGGCTGCTGAGACCGAATTGGGAAAAAAGGCCAAAGCGATCATGGATAAGGGAGAGCTTGTTTCGGACAAAATCGTGATTGCCATGATCAGAAAAAAGCTGGAAGAGCATCAGGAGGGACCGGGTTTCATTTTTGACGGTTTCCCGAGAACCGTCGCTCAGGCCAGGGAACTCCGCAAAGCCCTTACCGATTATGACGAGCGCGTTGGCGTGATGATATCCCTGGAAGTGCCCCGGGAAGAACTGGTGAAGAGGCTTTTGAACCGTGGCAAAGAAACCGGACGCAGCGATGACAACCTGGAGACCATCAACAACCGAATTGATGTATACAATCGCCAGACCATTCCGGTCACCTATTATTATGATAAGATGCACAAGCATGCCGCGGTGGACGGCCTGGGTTCTGTAAATGATATTTTTAAGCGCATTGTAAAGGTCATTGACAAGGTAGAACCTTAGTATTATCCCAGCGACACCGAACATGTCGAATACCAACTTCGTTGACTATGTGAAGGTCTTCTGCCGTTCAGGGAATGGGGGAAGCGGATCGGCCCACCTCCTGCGGGATAAACTCACGAGAAAGGGAGGGCCCGATGGAGGAGATGGTGGCCGGGGTGGACATGTAATTCTCAAAGGGAATGATCAGCTCTGGACCCTCCTGCACCTGAAATACAGCAAGCATATTTTTGCCACCCATGGTGAGGGAGGGGGATCATCCTTAAAAACGGGCGCCAGTGGCAAGGACGCTTATATCGAAGTTCCCCTGGGTACCGTGGCCAGAGATGCTGACACCAACGAAATCCTGTTTGAAATCACAAGCCACGATGAGGAGAAAATCCTGATCCCGGGTGGCAGGGGAGGCCAGGGAAACGATCATTTCAAGTCCCCCACCAACCGGACGCCCCGTTATGCACAACCGGGGGAACCCGGTCAGGAAGGCTGGTTTATTCTGGAACTCAAGTTGCTGGCGGATGTGGGGCTGGTTGGCTTCCCCAATGCAGGCAAGTCCACATTGCTTTCGGCCGTTTCAGCGGCCAAACCCAAAATAGCGGATTATCCTTTTACCACTCTGGTACCCAATCTGGGCATCGTAAAATACAGGGATGATCGCTCCTTTGTCATGGCTGATATTCCCGGGATTATCGAAGGGGCCAGCGAGGGGAAGGGCCTCGGGCACCGATTCCTGAGACACATTGAACGCAACTCCATGCTGATGTTCATGGTTCCTTCCGATAGCAAAGATATCGCTGAAGAGTACAGGGTATTGTTGTCAGAATTGGAGAAATACAATCCCGAACTGCTTGACAAACAACGTTTGCTGGTGATCACCAAGTGTGACCTGCTCGATGAGGAACTCACTGAGGAAATCAGGAAAGAGTTGCCCTCGCTTCCCCATCATTTTATCTCGGCAGTGGCAAATACAGGTCTTGTGAGTCTTAATGACACCATCTGGCGAATGTTGAATTCTTAAGTTTGTGTATGGATTGGCTGCTGCAACTTGACACACGCATTTTCCTGGCCATCAATGGCTGGCATAGTGAATCCTGGGATGGGATCATGTGGTGGATCAGCGGAAAAACCACCTGGTGGCCTTTCTATCTGTTGTTGATCTTATTCTTGGCCTGGAAAAAGAAGTGGCAGCTGGCACTGATGCTGTTCTTCCTGATCCTGTTGGTTACCCTTACAGATCAAAGCTCGGTGCATCTGTTCAAGAATGTCTTCCAAAGAATCAGACCCTGTCATGAGCCTGCTTTACAGGGATTGGTCCACCTTGTCAACAATAAATGCGGGGGGCAATTCGGTTTTATTTCCTCCCACGCTGCCAATACCTTCGGGGTGGCATTGTTTTGCCTGCTGTGGATCAGAAAGCAGTGGTTCACTGTCCTTATGCTTGTCTGGGCAGGTTTGGTGGGCTACAGTCGAATATACCTGGGAGTCCATTATCCCGGCGATGTGGTTGCCGGAGCCCTCTGGGGAGCTGGATGTGGCTGGCTGGTGTTTTTCCTGTTTCAGCGAATCCTTTCTCTCCTGCCTGCCCATTGGTGGGTTGCCAAACCCTCTCTGGACCGTTAAACTGTATCAAGCTTTCCTATGCTCTGTATTGTTAGTCCACATACCGATCCCTATTTTAACCTGGCCTCCGAGGAATACCTGTTAAAATGCAGGAAGGAGGAGATCTTTCTTCTCTACCGGAACAGCCCCGTCATTGTGGTGGGAAAACATCAGAATACCCTGGCCGAGATCAATCTTTCCTTTGTCCAGCAACATTCCATCCCTGTGGCCAGAAGGATTTCAGGAGGGGGCACAGTATTTCACGATTTGGGGAACCTGAATTTTGCCTTTATTACCAATGAAAAGGAGGGGGAGCTGGTCAATTACAAAAAAGCCACCAGGCCGGTGATTAAGGCCATGGCTCACATGGGGCTTGATGTTCAGTTGGGCAAAAGAAATGAGTTGCTCCTTAATGGCCTGAAGATTTCAGGCACCGCCAGTCATGTTTACAAACAGCGGGCCCTGCACCATGGAACCCTGTTGTTTTCTTCCCAGATGGAACACTTGGAGAACGCTCTGAAAACAGGCGGCAGCAGTTTTGCAGACCGCGCGGTGAAGTCGGTGCGGTCCAGGGTGACCAACATCCGGGATCACCTGGCTGAGGCCATGGAGATGGACGAGTTTCAAACCCGTTTGTTTGAAGCTGTTTCTTCAGAACTGGAGGGGGCGATGCATTATCAGTACACAGCACAGGATCTGAAGGAGATCAAAAAGCTGGGTGAAACGCGGTTTAGCACCTGGGAATGGATTTTTGGCTACTCACCCAAATACCAGTTCACCAAAAGCCTGCTTTTCGATACGGGCCGGGTCGACCTGCATATGAATGTGGAAAAGGGAGTCATCAGGGAAGTGAAAATTGAAGGGGAATTTATTTCCGAGAAAGGAATTCGCTCGCTGGAAGAATTGATCACAGGATCCATTCATGATCCCGAAACCCTGCGCTCAAGGCTCTCTTCCATTGAATTGCAAGCCTATATTTCCGGAATGAAAAACGAAGAGTTTTTGTCACTGATGTTTTAAGAAAGGCGCCCGTACAGACGCCTTTCTGTCCAAGTATTTCTGGTTATTCCAAGACCGCTTTCAGCCTCATTATATCGCTTTCTGTGTAATTGCCACTGATCAGGCACTCCCCATTCTTTATTTCCTCCATGACCCTGGGAGCAGCATACACAGTACCTTCTACAAGGATAGCAATGTCTCTGCCCTTATTGTTTCTGGTCAAAGCAGCCCACTTTGCTGCTCCCTGTTCCGAGAAAGAAATGAACAGACCAAAATCATTTCCATAGTCACTTTTCCTGACCGATACTTCTTCAATATCAGCCTGAACCGGACCCTTATACTTTGATCCGGGATCCTTCAGTGCAAACAAACTTCTGCCCAGATCTCCTTGCTGGACTCCCCATGCAAATCTCAGATCGTCGGGAAGCTTGGTCCGCAATCCATGTCCCTGGATATAGTCGCCCAGCACTTTTGCCTCGGACTGGGTGAATGTTCCCAGTCTTGAACTGAAGGGATGGGGTTCGGAAGCCTCGATCATCTGATAAAATTCATCGGATGGATCCAGGAGAGCCAGCACTTCCTCGGAAGTATATGTCTCGGAAAACGACATGATTTGCTGTTGTGCAATAAGTGTAAAGCTGCTCGCAATTAGCAATATAAGCAGCAAACTGCGTGATATGTATTTGATGGCTTTCATACGAATATTAATTATTATGTTAAACTGATTGCTTTGAGATCATCCTGCCGATGATGTAAATAATCCATGCAATCAAGAGGGAATATCTGCCCTGCAGCACTCGTGGATGAGGTAACCTTTCCTTTGAATGAGATCAGGAGAATTTTTTTCAGCCACCCTCCCGGATTCTTCTAGGGTATTCTTGGCAAGCTCTTTAAGATAAACTTCCTTCCCGATCCGTGGATCACCCATGTTTTTGCCAGGAGGTTTTTGAATGGGAATTGGCTTAGAAAAAACCTGGGCAGGAAAAAGGGTTAAAATTCCGGACTGCTGCCATTGCTGCTCGAGGCCTGCAGGGTCTGGTGGATCTGTTGCAGGATCGCTTCGCTCATGATTGAAGTAGCCAAGCAAAAAAAGCAGCACTGCTCCTACAAACAAAAAACGGAGGTAGGATTTCACACTGGAAAGTTAGGCAAAAATTCAATCACCTGGGCCCCAGGAGGGCTACCACATCGTCAATCTGTAAATTGAGTCCGTCTACGGTAAGCTTTGCCTGTTTGTAAAATGCTTCTCTTTCGGCCAACAGGATGGTGACAAATTCCAGCAATTCGGTCTCAGATTTGCCCTGGATCAGGGGACGCTCGGTGGGTGAACGAAGCAGTCGGTCTTTGAGTACCTCCGGGGAGAGCTGAATGTAGATGGTGGTGCCGTGTTCGTTCATGAGCTGCATCATTTTGCCGTGGCAGGGGGCACCCCCTCCTGTGGAAATGACCACACGATCCCTTTTGTTTAGTTCAAGCAGTATATCATGTTCCCACTTTCGAAACACTTCTTCTCCATGTTCCCTAAAAATAACGGGGATGGTCATCTCGGCGGTCTCTTCGATCAGCTGGTCCATGTCCACATAATGGTAGCCTATCTTCCGTGCCAGCATCTTTCCATGGGTGGATTTTCCCGAGCCCATAAATCCAATGAGATAAATCCTGGGGTCCATCTTACCACTCGAGTGTAAACTGTCCGTTAGGCTTTGCGCCATCGTCATCGTCATCATTGCCCTTTTCACCTTCCTTGGGCTTGACAATCTCCAGGGGGACTTCATCAGGGTCCTGTTTGCCACCTTTGTTCTCGGTTCCAGCCTTTTTCTCTGCGCCGGCCTTTTTCTCTGCGCCTTGCTTTTTTTCAGGACTGGCTTTTTTCTCAGGGGCTGGCTTGTTCTCCGGACTTTTCTCGTTCTCCGGACTTTTCTTGTTCTCCGGATCTGCTCTTTTCTCAGGGCTTGCCTTTTTCACTTCGTCTGCCTGGGTGGCTTCTTTTTTGGATTCCGGAGCATCATCTTCAGCAGGGCTTGTCTGAGGTTCCAGCTCCTCTATGACTTTGACCTCATAGTTGGACAGGCGTTTGCCCCGGGCCTTATAGCTTTTCACGCCAATGAAATCGGCCACCTCGATGATCTCCGGATGGCGGTCCTTGTTTTTTCCTCCGAATTTCAATTCCAGTCGGGGATATTCAACTTCCGTGATCTGGATGAGGCGCGAATCGGGATGGTCCCCGATGAAGCGGGTTATTTTGGATCCAGGATCAATCTTAAAGCGTTTCAGGTAGTGGTAATTCTGCTCCGCGTCATAATAAGCCGCAGACCATATTTTGCCTTCACGGTATTTTTCTATGATGATCAGATCATCTTCGAAGTGGTTGCTCAGGTCAAAGTTGGTGGTGCGGAAATTTCCCGACTT
>CBDTYO010000125.1:0-10266 GCA_965364615.1 uncultured Bacteroidia bacterium | reverse complement strand
CACCGGCGACTTCAGAACCTTCCTCGACTATACCATGCATGAGGGTCAGTATTACCTTTCTAAAATTAAACCGCCCTATGTGCTAAAAGCAGATGGCCTTGCTGCCGGGAAAGGAGTGCTGATCCTGCATGACCTGAAAGAGGCACAACAGGAACTGGAAAAACTGTCTTTTGTAGAGGAAGTCTCTTCGGCTTCGGATATTCCGGTT
This sequence comes from uncultured Bacteroidia bacterium, assembly GCA_965364615.1. Lineage (GTDB taxonomy): Bacteria > Bacteroidota > Bacteroidia > Bacteroidales. Next base: position 10,058 of record CBDTYO010000125.1, on the reverse strand, counting down.
GTGGTAAACTATGGGGAAATAGACTGGGGAGAGAGGGACGGTGAACGTAACAAATTTGCCAGGGTGATCCGCACCAGTCCGGACTTTCTTTCCACCTTTGATATCGGTCTGCTGGAGGGTGAATACTACAGCAAGGAGCGGGACACACTGAATTACGGCTATGTGGTGGTAAACCGCGCTGTGGTCGATTACCTGGGATGGGAAGATCCGGTGGGCAGGATGATGTATATATGGGGCCACGAACGCATGATTCTGGGAGTTACTGAGGATATTCAGTTCTATCCCGTGGAGCTGGATGCATTCAGCAATGACGCCCTCATTTATGTGTATGAGCCGGTACAAGATTACCTTTTCGTAAAGGTGGTGCCGGGAACTTCCGCGAAGCAGCTTTCTGCCATCGAAGAGGTGTTCCATAAGCACAATCCGGGATATGAACTGGAATATGATTTTGTCAGCAATTTTGATTATGCGATGTTAGGCAATGCCGAAGCAATCAAGTTTCTCTTCAGACTATTCTCGGGTATCGCCATATTCATTGCCATCATGGGACTGATCGGACTCTCACAGTTTAACAATAGCAGGCGTACAAAGGAATTGGGGATTCATAAGGTAAATGGTGCCCATACCGGTTCCGTGATCAGCCTGCTGCTTTCTGAATTCATGCGACTGGTCATGCTTTCCAACCTGGTGGCACTTCCTCTGGCCTACCTGGTATTGTGGCGGATCTTTCAGTTTTTCAGCTATTCCGTAGACCTTAAGATCCCTGTTTTCCTGATTGTGTTTGCCTTATCCGTGCTCCTTTCCCTGGCAACCGTCCTGTTTCATGCATTGAAAACTGCCAAGGCCAATCCTGCTGACAGTCTCAGGTACGAGTAAGTCCCTCACATGCTCCGGGATTTCATGCTGGATCCCGGAGAGTCTTTATGCATGGTATTTAAAGGAGAGTTTGATCTTGGTCCGGTAAAATTCAATCTTACCGTCTTTCATGTGGATGTCCTGGGCCAGAACTTCTGCAATCCTGAGGTCCCTGAGCGATTTGGAAGCCTTTTCTATGGCATTTTTGGCTGCATCTTCCCAGGATACCGGACTGGAACCCACCAACTCGATGATTTTGTATACGCTGTCTGACATGGTGTATTTTATTATGGTTTACTGCAAGTTACAACCTTATAAAGGCAAAGTCAATCTCAGGTCTTTCCGGATCAAAATATTATCCCTATATTGCCAGGGATAACACCATTATCTAAAAAAGTGACACGATGTCGGTAGTTCGCTTTGGGGTATCCTTTGAGAAGGACGTGCTTGATGCGCTGGATGAATACGTGCAGGAGAATAAATTCTCCAATCGCTCGCAGGCACTGCGCCAGCTGGTGAACCGCCACATCGTGGAGAAGAAGTGGCAATGCAACAACCGGGTCGCCGGGGCGGTTACCCTGGTCTATGACCATCACAGGCGTGATATTGCCAACCACCTGGGCGATATCCAGTTGCAGTACAAGGAGGAGATCCTGTCGGTGCAGCGGTTCACCCTCAACGAACATTACAGCATGGAGGTCATTGCCATCAATGGCATCTCTGCCCGGCTGACCGAGTTGGCGGAGAAACTGATTTCGGAAAAGGGAATCCAGCACGGAAAGCTTACCATGAGCAGATTCGATTAATCAAATTGGAAGCCTGCGTGGCTGTAAGGAAGAAACGATATGAAGAAAGAGACACAGAAGAAACTTGAGCGGCTTGAGAAGTGGTTTGCGAAGCAGCCCGGATCCATTGTGGCATTTTCGGGAGGGGTAGATTCCTCGCTCTTGCTTTTCCTGGCCAGGAAGTTACAGGGCAGGGATGCAGCCATCGGTGTCATCTCGGACTCCCTGTGCTCAATGGCACCAACGTGGATGACCATGGGGATTACCGTCCGGGAATGAAAGCTGCGCAAGAGTATCAGGTGCTTTCTCCGCTGGCGGATTGCGGCATCCACAAAGAGTAGATCAGGGAGATGGCCCGCCATTTTGACCTGCCCAACTGGAACAAACCGGCCAGTCCCTGTCTCAGTTCCAGGATCCCATATACCCACTCCATTACCAGAAAGAAACTGGTGGAAATCGAACAGGCCGAGGATCTGTTGAACAGTTTTGGCTTTGAGGATGTCAGGGTACGCCACTACGGGGACCATGGAAAGATAGAAGGAACTGGAGGAGTCCCTGGTGGGAAAAATCAGGCAGATCGGTTTCCCCGAGGTGGTGATTGATGAAGAGGGCCTGGTGAGCGGGAAACTGAACCGGGCGATCTCATCTGCCAGGTCACAAAAATCAAAATCCGAGAAGTGAAAAGGATATTATATTATGATTGTTTTGCCGGGATCAGCGGCGACATGAACCTGGGGGCCCTGGTGGACCTGGGGGTGGATCCGGCCCACCTGCGCAAAGAGTTGGGAAAGCTGAACATCGAAGGTTTCCGCCTGGAGGTGGAACCGGACATGCGAAAAGGGATCAGCGGGACCAGGGTGACCGTGGTGGTGGAGCACCCCGACAATGAAAAACACAGGCACCTCAGGCACATTGAGGAGTTGATCCATGCCAGTTCACTTTCGGATCGAATCAAGCAAAAATCCCTGGACATTTTCAACAGGATAGCCGAGGCCGAGGCCAAGGTGCACAACATCACCAAAGAAGAGGTGCATTTCCATGAAGTGGGGGCCCTGGATTCCATCGCAGATATTGTGGGAGCTGCCATCTGCCAGGAATTCCTGGACCTGGATGAGATCCATTGCTCACCCATACAGCTGGGGGGAGGAATGGTCAAATGCGCCCATGGCCTGATGCCGGTGCCCGCCCCGGCCACAGCGGAGATCCTGAAAGAGATCCCGGTGAAGAGCGGACTGGTCAATCACGAGGCCACCACCCCCACGGGGGCCGCCATCCTGGCAGCCACTGTGGATCATTTCAGCGAGAGCATGGAGCTCAGGATTCAAAAGACCGGCTATGGCATCGGACAACGCGATGCAGAGGTCCCCAATGTGTTGCGTGTTTTCCTGGCCCAGGCAAAGAACCAGGAGGTGCAGGATGTCACGGAGGAGGAGGCGGTGATGCTGGAGTGTAACCTGGACGATATGAACCCTGAACGTTACAGCCATGTGATGGACCTGCTTTTTGCGGACGGGGCTGCTGAGGTGTTCATGACTCCCGTGGTGATGAAGAAATCCAGACCCGGCACCACACTGAGTGTGCTTTGCAATCAGGGCACGGTGGGGCAGATGAAGGAGATCCTGTTCAGGGAAACCTCCAGCATCGGCCTGCGCCAGTATGGCGTGACAAAAAGCATCCTTCGGCGAGAAGTGGTGGTGGTGCATACTTCCTATGGGGATGTGGAGGTGAAGCGAAGCTATTGGAAGGGAAAGGTGGTCAATGAGAAACCCGAATTTGAACAGTGTCGCAAACTGGCCCTGGAGCATGGGCTGAGCCTGGAAGAGATCGCAAATGAGGTAATCAAGAATTTGTAATGGATAAAGCAGAAATTATCAGACTCCTGGAGCTTTACAACCAGGGCAAAATAAATCAGGGGGAGGCAGCTGAAAAGCTTTCTGCCCTGGGCTTGGAAGAGCTGGGTTTTGCCACCATTGATACGGACCGCTATCAGCGGACCGGCATTCCGGAAGTGATCTATTCGGAAGGAAAGACGCCCAGCCAGGTGGCGGAGATCGCCGGGCGAATGCATGCCAGGGGCATTCCCATTCTGGCCACCAGGGCTTCCCGCGAAATCTACGATGCGGTGGAACAAAGAATTCCCGGAACCATTTACCATGAGATGGCCAGGGCCCTGGTGTATCAGGAGAAAGAGCCTCAATTTTCGGAAGAGTACATTGCCGTGGTTTCTGCCGGCACCTCTGATATGCCAGCCTCTGAAGAAGCGGCCATCACGGCAGAATTCCTGGGCAACAGGGTGGAACGGGTATACGATGTGGGGGTGGCAGGGATCCACCGGCTCTTTCACCGGGTAGACCTGATCCGCCAGGCCTCTGTGGTGATCGTGGTGGCCGGCATGGAAGGAGCCCTGGCCAGCGTGATCGGGGGACTGGTGGATAAGCCGGTTATCGGGGTGCCCTGCAGTGCCGGTTACGGGGCCAACTTTGGCGGGGTGTCAGCACTGCTCTCCATGCTCAACAGTTGTGCCAGCGGGGTCAGTGTGGTCAATATTGATAACGGCTTTGGTGCGGCTTGCCAGGCCCACCTGATTGTGAACAGCCATGCCAAAAGAATGAATACCTATGAATGAGATGTCAGTCCTGGTGGTTTCGGCTGCCACCCTGGGGGTGATCCATACCCTGCTGGGCCCGGATCACTACCTGCCTTTTATTGTATTGAGCCGGGCACGTAAATGGACCCGGACCCGGACCCTCTGGATCACATTTATCTCCGGGGTGGGACATGTGACCGGTTCGGTGATCCTGGGACTGATCGGGATCGCCATGGGCATCAGCCTGGGCCGGCTTGAAGCCATTGAATGCTGATCGCCTTTGGCATACTCTATACGGCATACGGGATATATAAATATTACAAGCGGGGAGCCCATTTGCATCTGCCGGCTTTTTTGCGTCCCAAGTCGATCCGCCACAGCGACCTGCACCTTTCCAACGGGCATCTGGAGAAAGAAGATGATGCAGGAAGAATGACCCCGTGGATCCTTTTTCTGATTTTTGTGTTCGGACCCTGCGAAGTGCTCATTCCCATGCTGGTGTATCCGGCAGCCGAGCACAGTGGGATGGGCATCTTTCTGGTGGCACTGGTCTTTGGGATCGCCACCGTGGGGACCATGCTGCTGGTGGTCATGCTCGGTTACCAGGGTTTTTCCCTGCTCCGGTTCAAAGGAAAGGAACACCAGTTGCACCTGCTGGCAGGTTTGGTGATCCTGGCAGCCGGAGCAGGCATGCAATTCCTTGGATTGTAACCTTAGCTACTTTTCTTCAATTTTGTAGAGAAACTCACTGGTTCGCATCAGGATGGCCCCGTTCACCAGTGCAGGGGTGGCCCATATCTCTCCCTCAAGCAAATTTTTGCTGACCAGCTTCGGCACGGGCCCTGCCTTGTATACCAGCGTTTCGCCACGGGTGGAGCTTACAAAGATGTGTCCATCTGCATACAGGGGAGAAGAGTGGAACTTGCCTTTCAGATTCTCGGACCAGCTGATCTCCCCGTCCCTGGAACGGATGCGGTAAAATACGCCCTTGGAATCGACCGTGTACAGATGGCCTTCCACCACCACTGGCGTAGAGAGTTGTAAAACAGGCGCCTTCATTCTCCAGAGGATGTGGCTGTCCCCAATGTCCCCTTGTCCGTTCGGATCCACAGCAAACAGTTCTGCGTATTTTTTCCCATCCTCGCCTGTCACGAAGCTGGTGTAAAAATAAATCCTTCCATCGCCCTCCACTGGCATGGAGATGGTGGAATCATCCCCCTGGATGATGCGCCAGACCTCTTTCCCGGTTTCGGGATCATAGGCGATGCAGGCTGCGGAGCCATTGCTGATCATCAGATCGCGTCCTTCTACCCGGATGATGATGGGAGTGATGTAGGCTTTTTTCCCGATTTCGGGCATGCGATCCCAAACCTCCCTGGGCCGTTCGGTCCTCCACAAGGTCTTTCCGGTGCGTTTATCCAGGGCCAGGATCCATTGCACATCTGTTCCTTCAAGATGGACAATCAGTTTATCCTTGTAGATCAGCAGGGAGGAACCGGGTCCCTGGATGTGTTCGCATTGCAGGTCCGTTCGTTCCCACATCTTTTCTCCGGTCTGGCTGTTCAGGCAGGCCGTACCATAACGTCCGAAATGCACATAGACGTAGCCCTTTTCCAGGGCAGGGGTGGGAGTGGCATAGGAGTTGATGGCATGAATGCGGAAAAAGGTGTCGGGTTTAAAAACCAAAAGGTTATGAATTTCACGGCCCGTGTTCAGATCCAGGCACAGGGCCCTCATTTCTTTCCTTTCCCTGCTGGCTGTGGTCAGCCAGATCTGCTGATCCAGCACCACGGGGGAGGACCACCCTTTGCCTTCGATGGGGACTTTCCAGCTGATGTGGGTGGAGTCGTTCCAGCTGAGAGGAAATCCTGTTCCGGTGGAGATCCCGCTGAGTCCGGAACCCCGGAAATGGGTCCAGGAGGATGTATTCTCCTGGCCATGAGCCAGCCAGGGAATGGCCCAGCACAGTGCCAGTATCAGGAGAATGTGTCTGCTTCTGTACATATGCGTGCTTTGCGTGCTACTCTTCAAAAGCGGCATCAAAATCGATCTCAGAGGGCGGAAAATCCATGCGTTTCACAAACTCGGCCGCCTCGGTGGCCCCATGTTCCCGGTCCATCCCGCCATCCTCCCACTCCACAGATAAGGGGCCTTTGTAACCAATGTGATTCAGGGCCCTGATGATTTCTTCAAACCGGATATTGCCGTGCCCCAGGGAGCGGAAGTCCCAGAACCTGCCGGGAGCGCCAAATTCGGTATGACCGCCGAAAACACCTGCCTCCACCGGCTTATCCGACCAATGGACGTCCTTCATATGCACGTGGAATATGCGCTCACTGAACGTGTGTATGAACTGTACGTAATCCACTCCCTGGTATCCCAGGTGGGAAGGATCGTAGTTGAAGCCGAAAGCCGGGTGGTGGTCCAGTGCTTCCAATGTTTTTCTGGCCGAGGCAATATCGAAGGCAATTTCAGTGGGATGTACCTCAAGGCCAAATTTTATCCCCAGGTCCCGGAAGGCATCCAGGATGGGTTTCCACTGGGAGGCAAAGCTGGTAAACCCTTCTTCTACCATGGAGGCCGGGGTGGGGGGAAAGCCATACAGCATGTGCCAGATGGGACTGCCTGTAAATCCGTTTACCACGGGAACCCCCAGCCTGGCTGCGGCCTCCCCGGTCTTGATTACTTCTTCGGCAGCGCGCTGGTTCACGCCCTTTGGATCCCCATCGCCCCAGACGTGTTCGGGCAGGATGCTTTGATGACGCTGATCGATGCGGTCTGAGACGGCCTGTCCCACCAGGTGGGTGGAAATGGCAAAGACCTTCAGCCCGTACTTGCCCAGCAATGCCAGCTTTTCGTTGCAGTAATGCTCATCGGCCTTTTCAACCTCAATATGATCGCCCCAGCAGGCCAGTTCAAGTCCGTCATATCCAAAGTTCTTTGCTTTCTCACAAAGCGTTTCCAGTGGCAGATCGGCCCACTGGCCTGTGAACAGGGTAACTGGTCGGTTCATGTGTAAGATTTAGAAGTTAATAGTCAGTAGTTAATAACAGGTCTTTGGTGGCTGTTGGTTAGTGCCTGGTGGACAACCACGGGGGCCTGACCTGTTTACAATTCACGCACCCAGATGTTTCGGAACGACACCGGGTTTCCATGGTTCTGCAAATGGAGGGGCAATTTGGCCGGGTGGGGATCATTTTTGGGTTTCCCGATGTATTCGGTGGTGCCAAGGATCTCCACGTGGTTCTGGATCAACACCCCATTGTGGATTACCGTGATATAGCCCGAACTCTTCTTCGAGCCGTCCTCGTTGAACACAGGTGCGGTAAAGATGATGTCGTAGGTCTGCCATTCACCTGGCGGAAGGCAGGCATTGACCAGGGGGATGCTCTGCTTGTAAATGCTCCCGGCCTGACCGTTATAGTAGGTCTCATTGTCGTAAGAGTCGAGAACCTGCACTTCATATTTTCCCATCAGGAATACACCGCTGTTTCCGCGGCCCTGGCCATCCCCTTTCACCTCGGCAGGGGTGCGCCATTCAATGTGCAACTGAACATCCCCGAAGGCCTGTTTGGTCTTAATGCCCGAGGTTCTGGGGGCCACGGTGAGCGCTTCGCCGGCGGTCCATTGGGCCGGACCTTCCCTTTCGCTTTCCCACTTGTCCAGATCCCCGGCGCCTCCGTAAAGGACAATGGCGTCTGAGGGAGGGAGTGTGCCTTTTCCAGGGGTGACCACTGCTGGTTTTCTGGACCAGTCTTCGGTTTCCTCAGGTTTCTGGGCCTGAATACTTGCAGCGATGCCCAGGAGGAAAAACAGGGGGATGAATCTTTTCATGGTGATGGATTTTTTCATAAAGTTTGATGTTGTCGGGACTATGTATGGACTTGCTAATTTAAGAAAGTTTATGAATTGTGGATCACCTGCGTTTTTGTATTTTTATCCAAATTCTGACGGTGTCAGGGAAACAATTCCTTTGGCGTTGGGTTAATATGGAGTAAAACGGTACCCATGCGATACATTCTTTCTTTGGTTGGACTTTTTCTGTTGATTTCTATCCCCTTAAGTGCACAATATGAAGATGTTCCGACCTTTGAGGACACCCTGGAGGTATACCAGGATCTTTTTCTGAAGAAGGAGCCCCTGAACCTCACCCTGAAATTCAACATCAAGGAATTCAGGAAGACGAGGCGAAAGGAAAAATACCATCCCGCTCAACTTACCTGCCACGTAACAGACAGTTTTCAGGTCAACCACTCAGTGAGGGTAAGGTCCCGGGGAAAATTCAGACGCGACTATTGTACCATGCCGCCCTACTGGCTGAATATCAGGCATGCCGGGATTGAAGCTGCACTGGAAGATCCTGCACTGAGGGATGTGGTCAAAATGAAGATGGTTACCCGATGCAAACCCATGGGTTCCCACGAATACCTGGTATTGCGGGAATACCTGGTTTACCAGTTATATAACCTCCTGAGCGAATACAGCTTCAATACACGCCTTGTGCGCATCAAATACATAGACACGGGGCGCCAGAACAAGGAATCTGAGGACTGGGGTTTTCTTATTGAACCCAACGAAAAGATGGCAGAAAGGAACAATGCTGTGATCGTGGACACCGACGGGCTGAGCCTCCGAACAGTGAACAGGGAAATCATGGACAAGGTAGCCTTCTTTTGCTATATGGTGGGTCAGTTGGATTATTCAGTGGCCGGACAACACAACCTGAGAATTCTGGCCGTGAAAGAGGGTGGTCCCACCGGGTTTATACCAGTCCCTTATGATTTTGATTTTTGCGGCCTGGTGAATGCCGAATACGCAAATCCCACAGAGAGCCTGGGTTTGGTAAGCGTCAGGCAACGTTATTACCTGGGCCCTTGCCGGGATGAGGCGTCCTATCAAAAAACCATCAATTGGCTGGCCTCTTACCGGGAAGCTTTGGTGGACCTGATCATGAATTTTGAGTACCTCCCGGAGAAGGAAAAACTGGACATGGTCGATTATCTCGACAGCTATTTTACAGACGCGGAACGGGAAAGCTTCATCAGATACCGCATCAATTCCACCTGCTTCTGAAAAGAGCCTTTCAGATGGAAAGCTTTGGATTCCTGTGAGAATACAATTATTATCCGCATTTTAGTGGCAGCATTCAGTTCCGAGTAATTCTAATTGCAGCAATACATGAATCAAGCAGACCGTGACATTGTCATCTCCATTGTCACACGGGCCTTTGAAGAGAATCCCCGTGCCCAGGCGATGATGAAGCAGGCAAATCCCACCAGGAGCGTGCGTATTATGACCGAGTATGCCTACCAGCTGGTGGAGAAATTCGATGGCATTTATCTGTCGGAAGATAAGACCACGGTGCTCTTTTATTACCGGGAGAGCCAGTATCGCAGAAAGCTGTTGGATTATCTCAGGTACGGCTGGATGTTTGCCCGGGCCATCAGGCCCTCACAGTTTTTTCCTACCCTTAAAAGGGAGAAATACATCAAAAGCCTTCGGCCAAAATATGAGGACTACATCTATGTTTGGGTGCTGGCCAGTGTCCCGGGAAACAGGAGCCTCAGGGGATTGGCCGATATACGGGACCATCTTTTCGGAATGGCAGAAGATCTCCAGCTGCCCATTCTCATAGAAACCACTGTGGAAAAAGTGCTCAAACTATACAGGTATGTGGGTTTTGAGGTATACCACCAGTGGCACGATGAGACCGCCGGTATCAATGTGTGGTTCCTTGAACGTAAGCTGAAATCAGCCAAACAGGGGGCAGGGGACTAAAGATTGGCTGCCAGCCAGTCACCCACCTCCGAAGTACCATAGGCTTTGCCTTC
>CBDTYO010000124.1:0-10326 GCA_965364615.1 uncultured Bacteroidia bacterium | reverse complement strand
CCCCTTCCGGTCCGGTCCCAAAAACAACTTACACCCCGCTGACACTAATACTAGCATGGCCAGCACTAAAATCCTTGTCTTCATCCTCTTATCCTTTTTTCGTTAAAATGCTGCCATCAACAGATCGATGTCTTTTGATGGAATTCCCAATTGCTGACTCACCGTTTCGTTGGTCAGCGTTCCGTTATATACATATACCCCATGCCTGAGGCCCACATTCGCTTTCAGATGTCTTCCTGTAGATCCTATATCGCCCAAACCCATGATCAGGGGGGCAAATACATTGCTGAGCGCGATGGAAGCCGTTCGGGCTACCCTAGAGGGAATGTTGGGCACACAGTAGTGGATGACTCCGTGTTTCACAAACACCGGATCCACCTGGGTTCTCAGTTCGGAGGTTTCAATGGACCCTCCCCGATCAATGCTGACATCACCGATCCCTTTTTCATTTCCTTGACCATCTCCTCGGTGATGAAATAGTTTTCCTGTTTTTCGCCCCTGCGAATGGCCCCGATCACCACGTCGGCCGAACGAAGCGCCTTCAATATTACCTTGGGATGAAAAATGGAAGTGGGCACCATGGTACCCACCGAGGACTGCAAACGGCGCAGGCGATGGATGGAATGATCAAAGACTTTTACCTCTGAGCCCACTCCATAGGCAGCTCTCACTGCATATTCCGCCACTGTGCCGGCTCCCAGGATCACCACTTCGGTGGGAGTGATCCCTGTTACTCCCCCCAGCATAACACCTTTGCCCCCGCGCTGGTTGGAGAGATGTTCCGCGGCGATCAGCATGCTGGTGGTCCCCGCAATGGCGCTCATGCTCCTTACAATGGGATAGCAATTGTGCTCATCCTGTATCTTTTCGAAGGCGATGGCGGTAGCTTTTTTCTGCATCAGGCTCCTGATGTACTTCTCCTTGCAATGGGTAAACACCTGGAAGGAACTTAGCAGGACCTGCCGCTCTTTCATCCAGTCAATTTCTTCCGGGGTCGGGGGACTGATCTTCAAAAGCACGTCGCTGGTGCCAAATACCTCCTTGCGCTCTTCACAAATGATGCCCCCGCGTTCGGAATAATCGGTATCCACATAGTTGGCGGCTTTTCCGGCTCCGGTTTCTATCAACACTTCATGCCCGTGCCCGGTAATGATTTCCACGGCTTCCGGAGTAAGGGGAACACGGCTCTCAATATCATGATTTTCAGAAGGGATCCCGATTTTCAGATGCTTCTGTTTGTTCTCCACCTCGAGCATCTCCTCCTGGGGCATCAATCCCTCCTTGTGGATATTAAATCCGGATGATCCTTTGTTTTCCATGACACCAAGTTATTTATAGGGTAGCCAAAATAACACAATTCGATAGCAAAGTCAATTTTTTGTAAATGCGGAGGACTCGAATTGTATTTCCCTGCTTTCGTTTTCTCCGACCACTACCTCTGCCCAAAGTGCTTCCTCGGGGATCAGGTGGCTGGCCTTTTCGGGCCATTCGATCAAACAAAGTTCACCCGAAAAGAAATACTCTTCGTAACCCATATCGAACAGTTCTGCCGGATCTTCTATCCGGTACAGGTCAAAGTGAAAGATGGAATGGCCATCCGGGGTGAAGTACTCGTTGACCAGGGAAAACGTGGGGCTGTTCACCTCGGCTGTGACTCCCAGCTTCCTGCAGAGGGCCTGGATAAAGGTGGTTTTCCCGGCTCCCATCTCCCCCGAAAATGCGATCACCCTTGCCTCTCCCATGGCTTTCAGAAAGCTTTGGGCAGCCTGGTCAATCTCATCGAGAGAAGGAATGGGGATGATGGTCATGTTAGCGGCTGGGTGAAAGGATGGAAATGGGAATCAACATCTCTTCCATGGAAATCCCACCGTGCTGGAAGGTGTTCCTGTAGAGATTCACAAAATGATTGTAGTTGTTGGGATAGACCAGGTAGTCGTTGTTCTGTGCAAATATATAGGAACTGGTCATGTTGGTTCTTGGCAGGTGAACACTTTCGGGCTGCAGTACCTCATATACTTCCTTCTTGTTGTAATTCAGGTTTCTTCCCTGCTTGTAACGCAAATTGACCGAGGTCTCTCTGTCACCGATGACCTTCACCGGATGTGTGACACGTACCGCACCATGATCGGTGGTGATCACCAGGGTAAAATCATGCCCGCTCAGCTGCTTAAGCAACTCATACAGGTAGGAGTGCTGGAACCAGGTGTTGACCAGACTGCGATAGGAGGATTCATCATAGGCCAGTTCCCTGATCATTTCCATTTCAGATCGCATGTGGGAAAGCATGTCCACAAAATTATACACCAGGATATTCAGGTCGTAATTGAGCAGATCCCGGTAGTTCTCCACCAGTTTCTTGCCTGCCCGCTGGTTGCTGATCTTTTCGTAATTGAAGGAGGCCCCGATCCCCAGCCTTTTCATTTGTGCCCTGCACAGTTCCTCCTCGTGGGCATTCTTTCCTCCCTCCTGGTTTTCATCTATCCAAAGGGCCGACTGGTGCTTTTGTATTTCGGAGGGCATCATCCCTGCAAACATGGCATTTCTGGCATACTGGGTGGCGGTGGGGAGTATGCTTGAAAAGATGGTCTCTTCATCGGTCCTGAACAAACCGGATATCTCCTGCTCGATAATCTTCCACTGGTCATAGCGCAGGTTATCCACTATGACCACCATCACTTTCCCCCGGTGAAGCAAGGGAAAGATCTTTTCCTTGAATACTCCTGGAGAGAGCAGGGGAGCATGGCCCGATCCGCCTGATAACCAGGACTCATAATTGTTCTTTACATACCTGGCAAATTCGTTGTTGGCCTCAATCTTCTGCATTTTCAGCACCTCTTCCATCCCTCCGGATCCACTGGCATCAAATTCCCTTTCCCAATACACCAGCCTGGCATAAATCTCTGTCCACTCGATGAAAGTGGAAGCCGAATTGATTTGTATTCCGATCTGGCCGAATTCGGACTGATAGCCAGAAGTGGTTTTTTCAGTTACCAGTCGTTTCGAATCCAGGTTCTTCTTGATGGTCAGAAGAATCTGCTTGGGATTCACGGGTTTGATCAGGTAGTCAGAAATCTTGCCTCCAAGGGCCTCATCCATGATATCTTCTTCCTCACTCTTGGTGATCATCACCACCGGAGTGGATGGACTTTGGGCCTTGATTCGTTCCAGGGTCTCCAAACCGCTCAATCCCGGCATATTCTCATCCAGAAAGATCAGGTCAAAGTCTTGCCCTTCCACAGCATTCAACGCATCGTTCCCGTTGGTGGCTGTGCTGACTTTATAGGCACGCTCCTCCAGAAAAAGGATGTAAGGTTTCAGGAGATCAATCTCATCGTCTACCCACAAAATATGTATCTCTTTCCCCGTCATTCCTGTCCCAGATAATGTTTCAAATAAAACAGGTAGTAGGGATTGAACTCCTTCTCCTCTGAAAGGATCCCGAAGTTCTCAGCAGATATGATCATCATCCTGAATTTGGCCGGGGGAATATCTCCCATGATCTCCTGGATGTTCTCTTCAATCACCTGCTGGTATCTGGCTGCTCCCTCCGCATTGTTAAAGAGACTTACGAATATCAGGTTATAGGAATCCGTCAGTTCAAACTCTCCCACTTCCAGGTTGTACTGGTTGAAATAATCCAGGTTGTAATTCAGGAGATTAAAGCTCGCCTGGTTCACATTTTCGTCAGAACGGAGGGCCAGCAGAAAGTAATGCTCCCGGGTGGAATCCACAGCAACATAGACCTCTTCCGCTTCCGCTGCCTGGGCAGCCACCTTGATTTCCGGGAATTCCACATACATGTAATCCACAATTTCCTGGGCCTGCTGACTCTCTTCGGTTCCGGGATGCTGTACGATCAGTGAATCCAAAGCGACCTTCATCTCCTCTTTTCCCAGGAGACTGCCTGTGGCAAGGGCACGGATATACTTGAATTTGGGAAGCAGTGGATCTTCCGGGTATTCCAGAATGGCCTGATCCGCCCTTCGTATTACTTCGGCATAATCCTCCAGCTGGTAGCGCAGGTAAATACCTTCATAGTCCCTGACCACTTTCATTTCCTTCTCCTCCAGCTCCTGCAGATAGTTGGGATTGTTTAAAAGCAGGGCATAATGAGATTCAGGATATCGCGCAGAAAGCTGGTCAGAATAATACTTTGCCCGCTGGGGCTCCTGAATATTGTTGTTCAGCTCATATAGCAAATAATACACATGAGCCCCAAATCTTGAATCGGGGTAGCGCCTGATAAGTTCCTCAAATGCCCTGATGGACTCTTGATAATCAAGCAGATCCTCCTTGTATATCACCGCCATGTTGTAGAGGGCCTCCTCAAGGCGCAAATGAGATTGCGTCATGGCAGAATCGGTGAGAGGAATGTTGATCAGGTAATACTCCCTGCTCTTGTTATCAAATACGGGCTTGGATACGCCCCCGTTCAGGGTATCTCCATCCATGCCCTCTCCTTCATCCCGGGCTGTGACGGTACGCTTATTTTTCCTTCGCCAATTGTCTTCCAGGCGCCGCTCTCCCCATTTCATCCTGAATTCGGGCTGTCCGAAACTTTTGGCATTCAGGTTATAAAAATACCACTGCCCTCCTTGTTGTTCTCGCATACCGCTGCTGGTCTGATTGCCCCCGTAGAGCATGGACTGGTTGAAAGCCATGTCCTGCATGGACTGTTGTTCCGCCAGCCGGGCCTCCTCTTCGTCCTGCCGGACTTCCTCGATGAGGGCGTCAATCACAGCAAGCCTCTGCTCTTCAGGCAATGCTGCGAGCATCTGAACGCTATCCTCCATCTCATAGGAGTTGTAGTTGTATACCAGGTCACCCAGACTGGCCGAGAGAGAAGCCAGTCCGGCATATCCCGGATAATCCCGGTCGAGAAAAGAGACAGCAGAATCGTAATAGGCCGCCGACAGGAGGTATTCAGGTTCCTCATAGTAAATCTGGGCCAGGGTAAGGGCGGAGTATCCTTTCTGGTACTGGTTTTGAATGCTGGTGGATACCGACAATTGATAGTATTCAATGGCCTGCTCCTTATCTCCTTCCTCCATGGCAATATTGCCCAGCGCAAAATATATCTGGTCCTTGTACTCGATGTTTTTGCTGTCCCTGAGCATTTTATTGAGCAGTTTCTTCAGATCACCGCTCTTTTGCAGTCCGATTTCATATACTTCTGCCATACTTACCCGGGCATTGAAAGCCATTTCATAGGTGGGATTGTAGCGGGTAACACGCTTGTATTTCTCCAGTGCCAGGCTGTTCTGTTCGGTTTCTTCATAGAGTTGTGCCAGGATATAGGTGTACCTGATCTTCTCTTCCTTATGAATTCCTTTTTGGGCCAGCGCCAGTTCAAGTTCCTGGGCTGCCTTGTCATAGTCCTGTTGGGTTATATGCAGTTGCGACAGCGTGGTATGCAGGTCCGCCAGATACTCTTCCGGAAATTCACCCTCATCGGCCAGGACAATCAAGATACGCTCCGCTTCCCGGTTTTCACCGACCATGATATATGACCTGGCCAGCCAGGTCATGGCGGCAAAACGTATGTCCTCGTCGGGGAAAGTGATCATGATGTGCTTGAAGGCCTCGGCTGCCATAAAGAATTCGCCCTGGTACATATAGGCTTTGCCCATGAGCAAGTAAGAATCGTCCACCCATTTATTGTATTCATTCTTCTCATAGAACTCCTTGTCCTTGTTGGACTGGTTTCCTTCTTTCACCTTGGGTTTGGCTGTGATGGAATGGAAGGTGATCACCTTGGTGGCTTTGTCAATGGCACGTTTCATGTCCGCATTTACCGCCGAATTCACTGCTTCGTCTTCAAAAAGGAACACAGGGAGGATGCGGTTGTAATCGTTCCTCACCGTGCTTCGTGCTTTCTCCAACCCCCTTTTGTAACTCTCATAACCGTTGAAATAGACATTGTAGTGGGCGGTCAGGTTATGAAAGTTCCTGCTAAGAGAAGTATTCTTCTCCACGCTGCAGGAGAGGAGTCCAACGAAAAAAATTAGGGTGAATCCTACCCTGTATATGGCCATCCGGGAAAGCAAATCAGTCCAGTTCTGACAAGATCATGTCAAGTTCTACAAAATATTAACTGATTTTGATATAACTTATTTTATCAGCTTGGAAAAAACCACCTAGGCATGCACATCCACCACTTCTTTGATTTCTGGAACCTCGTTCCTTACAGCCATTTCCACACCCGCCTTCAGGGTTTGCATGCTGAAAGGACAGCCATGACAGGCTCCTTTCATTTCCACCCTGAGGACCATATCTTCGGTGATGTCCACCACAGATATGTCTCCGCCATCAGCTACCAGGTAGGGACGGATTTTCTCCAAAGCCTTTTCCACTCGCTCTCTAAGCGCTTCCATAGTTACAGTTTTTATCCCTATTTCGTTGTTATCTCCACCTTGCGGGTGGGCTCCAGTTCACTGTTTCTTCTTGCTACTGAATCTTCAAGGGCCTCGGCCAGAAGCCTGAAGGCTTCCCCGGATGGACTATCGCCTCGAAGGGCCACAGGCATTCCGGAATCACCAGACTCCCTGATCCCCTGAACAATAGGCACCTGTCCCAATAGTTTTATGCCCATCTTTTCGGCCAGTTTCTTACAACCATCCTTGCCGAAAATATAGTATCTGTTTTCCGGCAACTCCTCCGGGGTGAACCACGACATATTCTCAACGATCCCCAGCACGGGAACGTTGATTTTCTCTCCGGCAAACATGTTGATGCCCTTGACTACATCAGCCAGCGCCACCTCCTGCGGGGTGCTTACGATGACTACTCCTGTGACCGGTACTTCCTGTACCATGGTCAGGTGAACATCGCCTGTCCCGGGAGGCAAATCGATCAGCAGGTAGTCCAGTTCTCCCCAGTCCCCCTGGCTGATCAGCTGCTTCAGTGCACTGGTGGCCATGGGACCCCTCCAAACCACGGCATCTTCGGGTTTCACGAAAAACCCCACTGACAGAAGTTTTACTCCATGTTTTTCAATGGGAACGATCCACTCCACGCCATCTTCGGTCCGGGCCACCGGACGTTCAGCCCCCACGCCAAACATTAAGGGAACCGAAGGGCCATACACATCTGCATCAATGAGTCCCACCCTGGATCCTGCTTTTGCCAGGGCCACGGCCAGGTTGGCTGCTATGGTGGATTTGCCCACTCCTCCTTTGCCGGATGCCACGGCCACAATGTTCTTCACATCTGGCAGCACCTCTCTTATGGGAGGAGCTTCGGGAACCAACACCTGAATATGTTCGGGCTTCAGTGTTTCCTCCCCAAAAGCTCCATTCACTGCCCTGAGGCACGCCTTTTTGATGGACTGAATAAAGGGATCATTGGCCCTGCTGAATTGCAGTCCGACCCACAAAGCTCCTTCGCGGTAATGGACATCGGAGACCATTCCCGAGGAAACAATGTCCTCTTTGGTTTCAGGATGACGAATCTTCTTCAGCGCTCCCAGCAGTTTTTCCTTCTGTATCTCCATATCTGGCTACAAAATGATTCCCCAAAGATAGCTTTTTTTTATTTAGATTAAGTTATCACAGTCCCAGTTCTTCCACCGGATCCCAGAACATCTCCGCCATATTCAGAATGCGGTTTTCGCGGATAATGGCTCCTTCGTTTTCAAGCATCTCCTGCATCATATGGATCCCGTCGAAATGGTGTTTTCCTGTAAGCAGTCCATGGCGGTTTACTACCCGGTGCGCCGGAATATACTGAGTTGAGGAATGGCTCTGGTTCATGGCCCAACCCACCATCCTGGCAGCTCCAGGGGAACCCAGGTACCTGGCAATGGCCCCATAGGTGGTCACCCTGCCCCTGGGCACCAGGAGTACCACATCATACACCCTTTGAAAAAATCCTTCATCCTGAGCCATGGGGAACTTCCTTTATCTCCTGTCCGGACGGCAGCCTGAAACAGAGGTAATGAATGGGTTTGCCCTCCGAAAGGAATTTTTTCTCATAGTAGGTTTGGATACCGACTGTCTCATCCTCCCAGCCCTCACTATATATATCCTCGGAATTCCTGAGCACCGGCAATTCATTGTACCGTAACATCTCCAGGGAATCGAGATAGAGATCATGGTTATCGGTTTTCAGGTGCACCATGCCCCCGTCCATTAGGAATTTCCGGTACTTGTTCAGAAACAGAGCGCCTGGAAGCCGCTTTTTCAATCTTCTCCGCTTTTCCTGCGGATCGGGAAAAGTGATCCAAATTTCATCCACCTCGTCCCTGGCGAAAAAAGAGTTGATGAAATCGATGCGTGTTCTCAGAAAGGCCACATTGCTCAGTCCCTCCTCATGGACAGTCCGGGCTCCGGTCCACATCCGGGCCCCCTTGATGTCCACGCCCACAAAATTTCTTTCCGCATGCCTTTTGGCCAGACCCACGGTGTACTCACCCTTGCCGCAACCCAGCTCCAGAACCAGGGGATGATCGTTCCCGAAAACTTCTCCCTTCCACCGCCCTTTCAGGGAATAATCCTTATCGAAGACCTCCTCCAAAGAAGGTTGTATAACCCTTTCAAGGTTTTCTAACTCCCTGAACCTAGCTAACTTTTTCTTTCCCAAATGTTTATGGATTGCTGCGTTCGACTCTGATTCCCAGGTCCGTGACCGGTAGCTCCGGGTTCCTCATGGCTTGTTCCAGGGTAAACACATAGGTTCCCGGTATCCTGAACTGTACCTGATTTCTGAAAAGCAGTTGCAGTTCCCTCAAATTGCCGGTTCCCCGGCCGGTCCACTCACCGCTGGGCTCAGCCAGGATCATATTGACGGTATCTTTTCGGAGTTGTCCATTGGGCCCTTTCACATACACGAACATGTAAAGGTTGCTCATGGGATATTCCGTGGTATGCCTGACCTGTAAATAGATGTTGTACAAAGAGAGGGTATCATCCACTTCCACCATGAATTCCCTCGCATCACGCCAACTCCATTGTCCATTGGTCCGTACATACTCATCATATACCACGTTCTGATCGCATGATGCAGTAAGGATCAGCAAGAGAACCAGGGTGAAAGGGGCATGCCATTTCATGATTTTCTGGGCTTATTCCGGTGGGGTCGGTTCTTTCTCTTTTTCTTCCTTTCTTTCTCCTTCTCAAATCGGGTAAGAGATCCCTGGCCCGCACCATTGGTGTATTCAAGTTTTTCATCCTTCAATGTGATCGTGATCTCGATCAGCTCGTCCGGAACTTTGCCCTGCCTGTTCAGTGCCTGCACCTCAGCCACCCTTTCTACCGGAACCGGCACCAGGGCCTGTCCCGCTCCTCCTCCGAACCCATACCACATGATGCCCCGGTACACATCGGTTTTCAAATGGTAGGCCTCTCCCTGACTGGTCTTCAGGGAGATTCCCGTATCCGGAAAATGCCTGCGCGCATCTTCGTAGCCAGCCAGTTCATAATTGAGACAGCATTTTAGTTTTCCGCACTGACCGGCCAGTTTTTGCGGATTCAGGGCCACCTCCTGCACCCTGGCCGAGTGGGTACTTACCGATACAAAATTGGTGACAAAGGTAGAGCAGCACAGTTCCCTGCCACAGGTTCCAATGCCCCCTATGCGGCCTGCTTCCTGCCTGGCCCCAATCTGTTTCATCTCAATGCGGATCCTGAAGGTTTCCGCCAGGACCTTGATCAGTTCCCTGAAATCAACCCTTTCGTCAGCAATGTAGTAGAAGATGGCCTTGGTATGGTCGCCCTGGTATTCCACATCCCCGATTTTCATGTTCAATCCCAGGTCCTTCGCTATTTGCCGGCTGCGAAGCATGGTTTCCTCCTCCTTGGCTATGGCCCCTTTCCATTTCTCAATATCCACTTCCTTGGCCTTGCGATAGACCTTCCGCAACTCATCCCTGCCACCCTGACGCAAGGCTTTGCCCTGTTGTTTTTCCACGATTTCGCCGGCCAGGGTGATGATGCCAATATCGTGTCCCGGTGAAGCCTCCACAGCAACGATGTCCCCCCGTTTTAGCCTGAGATCGTTGACATTCCTGTAAAATCCTTTCCGGGTATTCTTGAACCTCACCTCCACCAATTCGGGGATGTCACTATCAGAGACTTCCCTGAGCCAGTCGTAAGTATCCAGTTTGGAACAGCCGCTGAAATAGGAATCGATCCGGTCCAGGTTGTCTTCGTTGATCCGCAAATATTCCTCTCTGCAGCAACCTCTTGTTTTCAGGCTATCCATCATACAAAAATAGAGATTCGGTTCTTAATTCAAAAAAGGTTCATCCGGCTGCAGGCGCCTTTTGCATCAGCTGCCTGATGATTCCGATGGCCAGGTCCATCAGGATGATCCGCGGATTTCCATTGG
>CBDTYO010000123.1:0-10331 GCA_965364615.1 uncultured Bacteroidia bacterium | reverse complement strand
CGCTTTTCAGGTTTTTCATCCTCATTCAGTCCACTGGCTTTTTCATCCACCAGGTCACCGTTGAGCATCCTGTTGAGGTAAGAGGTATAGATTTCCGGATCGCCCTTAACATTTCCTGCCTTTTCATATCCGAATTCCTGCAAATTCACATATTCAATCTGGTGAATGGCTTTTTCTTTGACTGTAGAACTAGATTTTTCCATGGAGATTAGGGTTGATTACTACTGAAAACGTATGCTGTTGTACGTATATTGTAAGCCTTTGTTACAGATGATTTACAGCAAGTTGTAAATCCCGGGCAAAATGTATCTTTAAGGATGTTAAAATATCATTTCTAACAGCCCTGCCAATTCCATGAAACCCTTTCTGACCGCCCTGATTCCCGTAATTTGGATGCTTCAAATTCTCACATCCTGTGACTCTAATCATTACAGGGATATAATAATTGGGGAACGAGAGGCGGACTATATCCTGGAAATTGCCCGAAAAATCGCTGATGCGGGTCCCCACAATGCGGGAACTCCTGAAGAAGCCCTTGTTGGAGATTTAATTATGGGGGAGCTGGAAGAAATGGGAATTGGGGCAGAACGACAAGCCTTTACCTTTGAGACTTTTCAGTTGGACGAAATGGTGTTGGAGCTCGAAGGTACTGCATTTCATCCCCTGTTCGCCGGGATTAATCCCTTCGGGGATTCCCTCTCCATGGATGCAGACCTTTGTTTTTTGAATGAGGAAGGAAACCCCAGTTCCAACCCCGATGGTAAGGTGCTGATTTCCAGCAATCCTGATCTGTTTTTCATGGCATTGCAAGCAGGGGCCCAAGGGTTTTTGAGCCTGACCCGGGAGGAGTATGAGATTATCAGCCTACTCGAAAGAAGGCGTGCTAAACTCCGGATCAAGGGATCAAGCCTGCAAAGGCCTTCCTCCAACATCGTCGCAACCATCGGCCAACCAGGGCCACGGAGTGCAGCCATTTATTTCACCGCGCATTACGATTCTTACCTGAGCAGTCCGGGAGCCAACGATAATGGAACGGGCGTTGGGGGGCTTCTGGCCATGGCCAGGATTCTGAAACCTGTTGAGAATAGTTTACCCTGCCAGGTGAAGCTCATATTCCTCAGTGCAGAGGAGGTGGGGCTGGTGGGTTCGAGAACTTATGTATCCTCCCATCTGGATGAATTATCCGCATGTAAAATGCTCCTCAATTTCGATACATTCGGAGGCAATCAGGGGCCCTACATTGCCACTGCAAGGGGGCAACAGGGGATTCCTTCATCAGGGATTCAAAATCAGCTGGACCCGGTTCTTTCAAATAGGGCCCTCGAGGGACCAGGAGGTCGATGGCGCATGTTTCACCCCTCCTTATTTCCCATGGTGATGTCCAGCAATTATCCTGAATGGGTTCAGAGTATTGTCGATTCAGTTTCCCACCAGCTGGATATGGAGGTATTCAATCAACATTTAATGAGTGACCACCTGATTTTTGCCCAGGCAGGAGTGCCGGCCATCAGCATTCAATCCAGAGAGCATCGGATACACTCAGAAGAGGATGTGCCTGAACATATAAACAGAGAGACTGTGTCTTCCTGCTTCCTGCTGTCCTGGGAGATTCTAAAGCGCCTCTTTGAATCTGAATGGGAGTGAGCCTGCAGGCACCAGGTCTCCGTCCATGAAGGAATCAGATGGCTGATCTCTGGTTTGGCAGGGAGTCTGGGAATGCATATAAACAAAAGGCTGTCCCCTCAGAGACAGCCTCATTTTTTCATGCAGGGCAATCAAGCGTTTACCACCTTCTCAACCTTACCTGCTCTGTTTCACCCTCAATGGTGATGGTGGCCAGGGGATCACAGGTCCCATCGCCGTAATCAAGGATCACATCGGGCCTGCCTTCGGCCTGTATCAGGACTGTGCCTCGGGTTATGAAGCGACATCCGATTTCTTTCCAGAGCGCACTGGTGATTTCACGGGTGAAAGCCAGACCCTGGCGATTGACTCCGGTGGCAATGCCGTTGATGTGCCAGATATCATCCCGGGTGTCCCACTTGGTATCCTCCCCTTCCACGAAAGTACGGGTGCGGTTCACATCCTTGGAGATTACCTGGCCTTCCGGGGTGGTGATCGTTCCGCCATCCAGAACGACGGAGAAGTATTTTAATCCTGCATACTCTCCTTCATCCCAGGTGCCCTCATTGGTGACGGTCCTTCTGCCTTCCACCTGGAAATCGTTGATGGAAAAATCCTCGAAAGTCACTTCCCGGTAGGATCCTTCTATCCACATGGGTCCGGATACCTTGATGAGGATCTTGCCTTTGCGGATGCGCTCCCTGTCGGTATTGAAATGGCTCACATTGCACCCGTCGCCGTAGTCCACCACAATGGTCCTTGGCCAGAAGGAACCGGGTTCGGAAATCACAGAAATGACGGGACAGGTATCCAGAACCACGGCCGATTTCAGGGCCGAAGTTTCATAACCGAACTGGTCCATCAGGTTCATTACTCCATCGACTTCAGAGAATACATCATCGTAGGCGGCATCTGCAATCAGGTCGTCCTCTGCGGTCATCAGGTCCAGGTCTTGAATGTTGACATTCTCCTGGCAGCCCACTGCAAATATCATTGCAAAGAGGCTGATTAATACAATAGTGATCGGATTCTTTTTCATGGTCTTACATTTTAATTATTAGTAATAATTTATACAATTCTAATTTTCACATCGGGGCTTTCATGGCCCTTCACTGGATTACACACCCGACCAGAAGAATACCCCTACGCCAGCAGGTAATTTTCTGAAAAAAAACCTACCGATCGCTCACATTGTTATCTTTGTTAGAATACTCCACCCCATATATCTGAAGCCCAATGATGCCTTTATTCTTGCTCCTGTTCTACCCTTTGTGGATGGCCCAAGGGGAAGAAGTCATCGAGATCAAAACCCTGACAAACATTCAGTACCAGACCATGGATGGTTTTGGGGCATCGGATGCCTGGCGCACCCAGTTTGTGGGCAGGAACTGGCCCCTGGAGAAAAGAAATCAGATGGCCGATCTCTTGTTTAGCCGGGAATTTGATCCCGCGGGAAATCCCAGGGGCATAGGACTTTCCATCTGGAGATTCAACATTGCAGCAGGTTCATCGGAACAGGGAGAGGCGTCGGGGATCCACAATGTTTGGAGAAGGGGGGAATGCTTCCAGAATCCGGATGGCTCCTATGACTGGAATAAGCAGGAAGGGCAGCAATGGTTCCTGCAGGCTGCCAGGCAAAGGGGGGTGGAGAAGCTGCTGGCTTTTCCCAATGCGCCTCCGGTCCATCTCAGCGCCAATGGGAAAGCTTATGCTTCCCAAGGACAGATCAACATCAATCTGAAGCCTGGCGGCATGGAATTATATGCCGGATTCCTGGCCGATGTGTTGGAGCATTTTGACCGGCAGGGTCTGCCTTTTACTTACCTCAGTCCGGTGAATGAGCCTCAGTGGGACTGGAGCAACGGGGGCCAGGAAGGCACTCCCGCCTTGAACGAGGAAATATACAGCCTGGTGCGATATCTTTCCGACGAGCTTTCAGCCAGGGGATTGAACACGGGGATAGTCGTGGGAGAGGCCGGGACCATCGGCCATGCAGCCATCTCCATGCAGACCATCGGACAAAAAGGAGCAGGCCGGGATGACCAGGCAAGATTCTTTTTTGGCAGTTCCTCTCCTTTTTACATCGGTGATCTGCCCCGGGTGGAGAAAATCATTTCGGCGCATAGTTACCATACGGTATGGCCCATTGATAAACAGGTCCAATACCGCAAGCTGGTCGGAGAGCATATCCGGGAGGCCAATGAGGGACTGGGTTACTGGATGAGCGAATATTGCATCCTGCAGGAAAACCAGGAAATTGGCAGGGGAGGGGGGCGTGACCTGGGCATGGCTACTGCCCTCTATGTGGCCAGGATCATGCACCACGACCTTACACTCACCCAGGCCCGATCATGGCAATGGTGGACAGCCATCACAGAGGTGGACTACAAGGACGGATTGATCTACCTGGATGATGGCTCTGAGGGGGACAGCGGAAAGATGGGGGCGGACATTGAAAGTTTGCAGTTTGACGGGCAAGTCCGCGAGAGCAAATTGCTATGGGTCCTGGGTAACTATTCCCGCTTTATCAGGCCCGGGATGGTGAGGGTACATTGCGAAGTGTCTCCGGAGCAGTCGCCGGAAAACGGAATGCTGGCTTCCGCTTATCAGGATTTGGAGACGGGTACCCTGGTGTTTGTATTGACCAATTTATCGGAGCAGGCAGTTACGGTCAGCCTCGGAGGATCTGAAAAGGTAAAGTGCTATACCACGGACCAGCAATCAGACATGAAGCATTCGGTCCAAATATCCGGCAAACTGGCTGTGCCGGGACGATCGGTGGTCACGATACTGAAGTGAATGCTTTCCAGCCTAAAGAAGGATCAATTCAGGGAAAAAATATAACCCAGTGAAATATTGAAATAAGTGGTCGTGGGAAGTTTGTCTCCGGTGATCATGGAGTTGGGGAAATTGATGTTGTAGGCGATCTCCAGATCAAAATTCCTGTAATCGATGCCAATGGGGATGCGGATGGCCGTATTCAGCAGGCCGAATTCTGAATCTTCCACCCACTCATATTCCTGGCTCTGGCCCAAACCTCCCAATTGGTAGTAGGCTACGATCTCTTTCCCAAAGAAAAGTGAAACCTCAGGTTCAAACTTGATGCGATCAAAAGTGCCCAGTTTGATCAGGGTAATATCGCCGTAAAGGTCCCACGATACCTGACCGGCCAAAGCGTCTCCTGTTAGCAGGGCAAAGTCCAGCCGGGTTCCTATAAAACCTTTATCAATGGTGGCCCCGGCGCTGAAAGCATTGTAGAACGCATGCGATTCAATGGTATCCACTTTTGAGTAGAAATACCTGTTGTATGCAGTGCGGTAGCGAAAATCTCCCTTTTTGTCAAACCTGCCTGAATAGCCCACCGACAAATATGTCGCATAGAGTTTGGGATCAAACTGGCTGTACCAGATGGCTCCCACTCCGGCATTGAAGCCCATGGAATGAAAATAGCTGATCTGGGCGGAGTAGTTATATTGCTCGATGCCAATATCTCTTCCCGAAAAATAACTCTGGTTCTCAAAATGGGTTCGGATATATAAGTACTGGAAATTGGTCTTCCCGGTAAGCAAAGAGATCAATTCTTCGTCCTCAAAGAGAATGGCATCCAGCAGGGAGTCCAGGTCCGAATCCTGGGACTTCAGCCCAGGAAGGAATAAAGAACTCAGGATCAGCAGTAGGAGTAATCTGTATTTCATGGACGGAATTTGGCCTGTAATGAAGTAGCAGCTGATCCTCATCAGCTGCTACTGGTCTATATACCTATTATACTATTGTCCTTTGCGACCTGCGCCATTTCCTCCGTTTCCGGATTGCATTTCGCGGGTGGTCTCCCGGCTTCCCTCTCTCGCTCTGGACCTGATTTGCTCTTTCTGTGCGTCGGTGAGGGAACCTTTAAATGCTTCTTTGTGTGCTTCCCGGACCTGCATCTGGTTTTGAAGCATGGCTTGCTGCTCCTCGGTAAAGCATGCCCTTAATTGCTCGCGCTTCTGTTCCCGGGTCATCTCCTGGTTCTGAAGTATCGCTTTCTGTTCTTCGGTGAGGGTGGCTTTGAACTCCTCACGCAACATGATCCTTTCCTGTTTCCTTTCCTGGATCATTTGCTGCTGCTCTTCGGTCAGGTTTTCCCTGGTTTGGGTGCGAACCTGTTCCCTGTTCATGTCCTGAGCCAAAACCGCTCCGGTGGTGATTGCTGTGGCTGCGATGGCCATGAAGAAATATTTCACTTGTCGTTTCATGATACTGAATATTAAAAGGTTGAAAAATGACTTGTTGTATCCTATTACCGCATAGGGCTCCCTTAACCCTACCTGTGAATCATTTTAATTATCTTGGTATTCTTACAAATACGCACTGCCATGAGAGTTACAAGCTTTGTCATGATCCTTTCCTTTGTTGCATTGTCGGGATGTTTCCAATCTTCTGAAGAGAGCAATGGGAAAGCGGACCTGTATGAGCGCTACCTGGATTATTCCGGCCGGGATGACCAGTTCACCGGGGGAATCAAGATGGTTCCCATCTCCACCCCCAAAGGAGAGTTCAGGGTGTGGACCAAAAGGGTAGGCAACCATCCCAGCATGAAGTTGCTGTTGTTGCATGGGGGCCCCGGAGGTACCCATGAGGTATTCGATTGTTGTGACGGTTACCTGCCATATGAGGGCATCGAATACATCTACTATGATCAGCTGGGCTCCTATTTCAGCGACCAGCCTTCCGATACCAGCCTGTGGACCATTGATCGTTTTGTGGACGAGGTGGAGCAGGTACGGGTGGCTATGGGTCTAAATCAGGACAATTTCTACCTGCTGGGTCAGTCCTGGGGAGGCATCCTGGCCATGGAATATGCCCTGAAGCACCAGGACAAGATGAAGGGCCTGATCATCTCCAACATGATGGCCAGTGCCCCGGAATACAACCGATACGCCAAGGAAGTCCTGGGGCCCCAACTGGATCCGGCAGTACTGCTGGAATTACAGGACCTGGAAGCTGCCAACGATTTTGGAAACCCCCGCTACATGGAGCTGCTCATGGAGCATTACTATACCGAGCACTTGTTACGAATGCCGGTGGATCAATGGCCACAATCGGTCAATCTGGCTTTCAGGCACATGAATCCGGAAATCTATGTGTATATGCAGGGGCCCAGTGAATTTGGCATGTATGGGGATGCGACCCTGAAGCACTGGGACTTTACCCGGGACCTTCCGGAGATAAAGGTGCCCACCCTGGTCATTGGGGCCGGTCACGATACCATGGATCCGAAACACATGGAATGGATGTCAGAGCAGGTGCAGAACGGGCGTTTCCTGCTTTGTCCCGATGGCAGCCACCTGTCCCAATATGACGACCAGAAAACCTACTTTGAAGGACTGGTGAGGTTTATCAAGGATGTGGACGCCGGCATCAATCCCTGAGGGTTTGAACCAGGAACTTATGAACAGAAGGATGCTCCGCCCCTTCACCAAAAGCCAGGATGGTATAGAAACCCGCGGGCCATTGCGACACATCAATTTGTAGCTGGGAACCCGGCATGGATTGCTGGTAGACCAGCTGGCCCAGTGCATTATATATATGCAGGCGGTCCAGTATCCGGGCGGATTCAAGGATCAGGTAGCTATCTGCAGGGTTGGGATACACGTTTATTCCCTCAGCATAAGAGGTGTTTGATTCACCCGACAGGCTCAGGGGGAGCTGAAGCCGGGGCAGGATCTCTTTCACCCATTCCCCGTATTGTTCCCCGCTGGGGTGCAGACCATCCAGCGCCACCAGGGAAGGCCTGCCCAGTCCCAGCCTGGAAATGGGGGTGATGTCAATGAAGGCGATTCCATAGTCCCTGGCCACCTCTTTCTTGATCATATTGTAATCATCTATTTCTTCGCTGATAGAGCTTTTTCCTTCCCCGAAGGGAGTATAGGCATAATCAGGGATCGAAAGGATAAACACCCGGGAAGTATCCTGGCCGGCGATTTCCAGTGCACGATCAATGATGGTCCGGAGGTCGGGTTCATAAGAAGCGATGTCAATTCCCTGGTACTGGTTGTTCACTCCGATCAGGATCGATACCAGGTTGTAGTTTTTGTCGTCATTCAGCATGGATCTGATGCCCTGGATCAGCCTGCGGGTGGTCCAGCCTGTGGTGGCGATGTAATCCGGGTAGCCGGCCTCAATCCCCAGATCTCTCAGTGCATCAATGAACTGATGGGGCCATCTTTCCCATGTTTCCACGCTTTGGCCAATGGTGTAGGAGTCGCCCAGGGCCAGCATGCCCACCTGACGGTCAATGGTGATCGACTGTCCTTGCGCGGCACTGAGGGCAAACAACAGCAAACAGACCACAGAGATCCTGCCCCACCATGCCCTCACACGGGAAAAATGCATTTGTTCCATCTCCTTCCTGTGATCCATGTCCATCATTTATTTAGAATAACAATGAGCCGGTGAGAAAGTTGAATCGGTCATTCACAGACCCCGGAAGGCATTTGATTGAATGCACGGCTATACATCTTTTGCTTTCAGATCCCTGTATTATCTTTATGGGCAAACAATTCTCCCATGATGGCATCCAAGCAAGGGATCTTCCGGATCCTGTCAAGTCTGGTCCTGGTCTTTCTGATGGTTGTTTCAGGCATGGCTCAGACCGATTATATGCAACAATGGCCCCAGTTCAGGGGACCTTTTGCCTCCGGCATTGTGGAATCGGACCCACTGCCCCTGCAATGGAATATACAAACGGGTGAGAACATTCGCTGGAAACTGTCGATCCCCGGGCTGGGGCACTCCTGTCCGGTGATCTGGGAGGATAAACTATTTGTGACCACCGCCATCAGCGGGAGCGGAAAGGACTCCCTGAAGGTGGGACTCTACGGGGACATCGATGAGGTGGGAGACCGGTCCGTGCACGAATTCTGGGTGTACTGCATCTATAAAAAGACCGGGGAAGTCCTGTGGAAGCAACTGGCTCACCGGGGGATCCCGCGGACTGAACGACACACCAAATCCTCCCATGCCAATCCCACTCCGGCCACCAATGGGACATATGTGGTGGCCTTTTTTGGATCGGATGGCATGTACTGCTATGATTTTGAGGGAAAACTGGTATGGAAGAAAGATTTTGGAAGGATCAATGTGGGGCCCTACGACGATCCCAACGTGGAGTGGGGCTATGCCAGTTCGCCGATCATCCATGAGAACCGCATCATTGTGCAGTGCGATATCGTGGGGGGACAGGGGTTTCTTGCCTCACTGGACCTGGAAACCGGAAAGGAAATCTGGAGAACTCCCCGGGGGGATGTGGGCACCTGGTCCACCCCCAATTTCTACCACCGGGATGGTCACCGGCAGATCGTGGTCAATGGATTCAGGCATATCGGAGGTTACGATTTTGATACCGGGAAGGAAATCTGGAAATTGCGCAACGGAGGCGATGCTCCCGTCCCTACTCCGGTTTTTGCGCACGGATTGATCTATATTCACAGTTCCCACGGCCGTTTTCAACCCATTTTTGCCATTCGCCCGGAAGCCAGGGGAGATATCACCCTGGCCAGGGATCCTGACAGCCTGTCCAATGAGTACATTGCATGGAGCATCAAGCGGGGAGCCGCCTATATGCCCACGAACCTGGTCTACGGAGATTACCTCTACAACCTCCGGATGAACGGAAACCTTACCTGCTTTGATGCGGAAAGCGGAGAGGTGATCTATAAGGAACGCATTCCCGAGGCCATGGGCATCACTGCCTCCGGAGTAGCCTCTCGTGGCAAGCTGTATTATTGCACGGAACAAGGGGATGTGGTGGTGGTACAGGCCGGTCCTGAATTTAAGATCCTATCCCGCAATCCCCTCGACGACCTGATCATGGCCTCCCCGGCCATCTCGGAAGATATGCTCTTCTTCAGGACCCGGCATTCCCTGGTGGCCGTGGGCAAAACCGATTGAATTTTCGCCCCTGGGATATTTTTGAAATTAGCATCATGTTTAACAGGATGAATTCCTGCATCCAAATTTTAAAGAACACATATGGATGAAAGCTATATATCATGTAAAAATCGCTATTGGTCACATATATTCATCCCTTCGTTTAAAACATTTTGCAAAGACAATCTCATAATATATCTTAACGTTTGCCATACCCGTATCTATTAAGAATGATTATTTGACAAAACCTTAATAACTAGATAGATACATTGCCATTTGTTTTCCCGTTTTGCGCTTAAGACCCACAGTACATTATTGGTGGATGTGATTGCTATTGCACATACTTAAACCTAAAATACTATGAAGACTTCTACTCCTTTTACCTCGCTGACCACGAGCATTTGTAGATTTTTTGTGAAAATGAATATGGCGCCCCTGGCAGCCATATTTTTAATTGCAACAAGCTTTGCCCTGCAGGGCCAGACAGTCTCAACTAATAAGGCGGATTATACCCCTGGAGAAACAGTGATAATCACTGGATCGGGGTTTCAAG
Source organism: uncultured Bacteroidia bacterium (assembly GCA_965364615.1). GTDB lineage: Bacteria > Bacteroidota > Bacteroidia > Bacteroidales. The sequence goes on along the minus strand of CBDTYO010000123.1, from coordinate 244 downwards.
CAAACGAAGAAATAGAAATAATAATTACAGAGGATCCGGTAATTCATGCTCCTCATATATTTGTTTCAACAGCAAGTAATTCCGGTGATTTCATTAATACTGAATTTGTTATTCAGTCGGCTCATCTTGGCCAGGTTTTTTTTCTAACTGCAACAGGCCGTTCATCAGGACTAACAGCCACAACAACATTTACTGATGCACAAGCTGCTGCCAATCTTGACCAGGTTCGGAATGGTCCGGCTTT
>CBDTYO010000122.1:0-10397 GCA_965364615.1 uncultured Bacteroidia bacterium | reverse complement strand
GCCTTTATGGGGACAAAAGATTCCGCCGGAAAAGCCCAGGCTGATCGTGGGAATCACGGTATCGGGGATGCGCTACGATTATCTGTCGGTGTATTGGAACAAGTTTGGCGAAGGAGGCTTTAAAAAAATGGCCACCAACGGGGCCAACTGCAAGAATGCCCGGTACAGCTACCTGATCACCGACCCCTCCGTGGGCTTTGCCTCCATTGCCACAGGGGCCAGACCCAGCGAGCACGGGGTGGTCTCGGATTACTGGTACCGGAGAATGACCAACGAGGTGGTGGGAAGCCTGGACGATCCGGAACAAAGTGCTGTGGGAGGTTCATACGGAACCGGTCCCTATTCACCCAGGGCCCTTCACAGCCGGACCCTGTCCGACGAAATGAGGGTGAACAGCCGCTTTAATTCGCGGTCCATCGGGATTTCCATGGATCCCCAGGCAGCTGTGATGATGGCCGGACATACGGCCAATGGTGCCTACTGGCTCGATCCCGTGAGGGCAGACTGGATCACCAGCACCTACTACATGGATTCCCTGCCTGGCTGGGTCAATGAATTTAACTCCAAGAATTACCGTGACCTCTACCTGGAACGAAACTGGGAAACGCTCAAGCCCATCTCGGAGTATGAAGAGAGCATGCTCGACAACAATCCCTTTGAGACTGGCTTCAACGGGCAGATCACCTTCCCTTATGATCTTGAGAAGATCAGCCGTACAGGCAGGGAAGAGAAAAACTACAGTGTGCTTATGACCACGCCCTGGGGAAACACCTTTACCAAGGACATGGCCATTGCAGCCATTGTGAACGAAGAACTGGGACAGCGCGGGGCCACCGATATCATTCACATCGGGTTCAATACCACCAAATACCTGGCCGACCATTTCAGCACCTGGTCGGTGGAGACCCAGGATACCTACCTGAGGTTGGATCAGGACCTGGAACACCTGCTCACCTTTCTGGATGAGCAATTGGGCATGGAAAATGTGCTGGTCTATCTGACCGCAGAGAATGCCATGGCGGTGGATCCCCGGTATCTTTCCGAGAGCCGCATACCTTCCGGCTATTTCAACTACCGCACCAGTGTTTCCCTCCTGAAATCATACCTGAATGCCATCTATGGCAGGGGAGAATGGGTGAGTTTCTATTATGCACAACAGATCTACCTGAACCACCAGCTCATTGAGGATTCCAACCTTTCGCTCAGCGAGGTACAGGACCAGGTGGCCAGGTTCATGGTCCAGATGGCCGGGGTGACCCATGCGGTGCAGTCCTATGTGCTGCAGCAGAATTACTTCACCGACGGGGTGCTGCACCGGATCCAGAACTCCTATTACCAAAAACGCTCCGGAGATGTCATTCTTTACCTGACCCCCGGCTGGGTAGAACACAGCAATGTGGGAAGTGCCTTCTCAGAATTCAGGTATGCTCCCCATGTGCCCATGATCTTTTACGGATGGAAAATCAACCGGGTGAGCATACCCTACAGGGTCAGTCCCACCGATGTGGCCACCTCGCTGGCCTCCTTCCTGGAATTATCCATGCCTGACAATGCCACCGGCAGTGTCATCACCGACCTGATCAAATAGTACGGCAGGAGGGATTATTTGTTGAGGCTGTTGCGGGCCTCGCAGAAGCCCTTGATGAGACTGGGCTCCTTTTCCAGGGCATTTCCCACCACCACCATGTCTGCCCCGGCACCAAATACCTCCAGCGCCAGTTCCGGCGTCCGGATGCCTCCGCCCACCATCAGGGGAAGACTGATGTTTTTACGTATGGCATTGATCATGGGGGTGGCCACAGGATGGGCTGCTCCACTGCCTGCCTCCAGGTAGATGGATTTTAGACCGAGCATCTCTCCGGCCATGGCAGTGGCTACGGCGATGTCGGTTTTGTGGGCAGGAATGGGCCGGGTGTTGCTCATGTATTCCACGGACGTGGAGCTGCCGTTTTCGATGAGCAGGTAGCCCGTGGGGATCACCTCGATGCCGGCGCGTTGCAGGTGGGGGGCTGCCAGCACATGGTTCCCGATGAGGAATTCGGGATTGCGGCCGGAGATCAGGGACAGGAACAAAATCCCGTCGGCCCGGTCTGAAAGCTGGAAGGCATTTCCCGGAAACAGAAATACCGGCAGGCTGGTCCCCAGTTTCAGGGCGGTGATGGCAATCTCGATGGGTTTGAAAAGCAGGCTTCCTCCCACCAGCAAAAGATCGGGCGGATTCATGTTGATGAAGCCGATCAGCTCGTTCAGCCCCGCATCGTCATAGGCATCGGGATCCACCAGGAGCGCAATTCGCTTCCGGCTCCTGTCGTTCAGCTGTTCGTAGAAGCTCTTCATTCCTTCACGCACCAGACCAGTGCATAGTTATCGTGTTGCAGGTATTCCAGCTCAAATTCTTCCTTTCCGTTCCCGTTCAACGCATAGCCGTCCATGTAACCATGTTCTTCCGGGGTAAAGGGCTTGATGGTGATGCCATCCCTGAAATTGATGTCCTGTTTGTCCAGGATTTTATAGAGGGCTTCCTTGGCACACCAGTGCAGGTAGAGATGGAATTTCTCCATCTCGGGATCCGTGGTAATGGTCTCATAATCGTTGAGGAACTTGTTGGCCACCTTGCCGATCTTGCCCGACATATACTCCAGGTCGATCCCCACCCGCTTGTCCTTGCTGATGAGCACCGCGGTGAGCATGTTGGAATGGGAGATGCTGATGTTGTGGGTATTGCCCCGGACAAAGGGTTTGTTTTCGGCGTTGTAAAGAATGCGTGTATCTTTTCCAATCATGTTCTTGACCAGAGCGCGGACACTGAGCCATTCCACTTTTCTGCTGATGTTTTTGAAGCTGTCGAGTTTAGCTTTCTCCACATCCACCAGGTTTACCATGCTGTACAGCGAATCGAAATCCTCCGTAATCTCCCACACACCTAAATGGCAATCCGGTAATATTTCTGTTTTCAAAAATACTCCCACGATATCTCTTTTCAGATTCCCTGTAACAGGGGTGTTAAAGTTAAGCAATTTTGATTAATACTTCCACTCGGTGGTTTCGATCAGGTGGATGATATCCTCGCGGAGGAACTCAATCACAGGATTCAGGGAGTCCCGGTTGGGACGAACATTGAAATACAGCGATCCCCTGAGAAAATGATTTGTGCTGTCGGTGATGAAAAACTGTACCGCCGAGGCCACATCCCCTTTCAGATCGTAAACCATGCCGAATCTCCTGTCTTCCCGCTCAATAAAAGGGGTTTCCTCAATCTCCTGTGCCTTTACCGTATGTTTGTATACCAGCTCCCGGCAATCGGTGATGTAGGCGGTGAGGTTTTCTTCCACCGGTTTGTAGCTCAGGTGAATCTTTCCATTCAATTCCGGAATGGCCACATTGAGCCATCCTTCCTGTCCCCTGGGACCGCTGTCAATTTCGACCCGGGCGTAACCGGGGATCTCAAAGGAAAAAAACTCCTGGTCATCGTAAATTTGGTAGGTTTTTTCGGGGTAATCGATCCGCAGGTAGCCCTCCGGTTTGGGGGTGAAGGACTGCCGGCAGGAAGTGGACAGTAGCAGGAGCACGGGCAGCAGCAGGAGCATGGGCCCCAGCAGCAGCCCTAAAAAGCCTCCTTGGGATCTTTTCACAGGCCATTTTTCTGGCTTTTCTATGGTCCGGACCATGTTCACTTCGATGCAGGATTCAGTAATTTTGCCTTGATTTCCTTGATCCTTCGCTGGTCCATTCCCAAGACCGTAAATTCAATGCCCTTGCAGGGGATGATGTCGTTTCTTTTGGGAAATCCCCCCTTGAGCTCCAGGAGCAGACCTGCCAGGGTCTCCGATTCCCCCTTCACATCATCGAAGAGTTCGTCGTTCTGCTCAGTGACCTTGTAAAAGTCGTTGAGCAGGGTTTTTCCGTCAAAAATCCAGGTAGTAGCGTCGATCTGACGGTAGAATTCTTCGGCTTCGTCCGATTCGTCGGTAATCTCGCCCACCACTTCTTCCAGGATATCCTCCATGGTCACGATGCCCTCCGTGCCCCCATATTCATCCACGACAATGGCCAGGTGGATCTTCTTCTCCTGGAATTCCTTCAGCAGATCGTTGATCTTTTTGGTTTCGGGCACAAAGAAAGGTTCGCGGATCAGCTTGGTCCAGTCCACTTTTTTCTTCTGGTTGATGTGGGGCAGCAGGTCCTTCACGTAGAGGATTCCCTTCAGGTGGTCCGAAGTATCCTCATAGACCGGGATCCTGGAAAAACCCGATTCGATGATCACCCCGATCAGGGCATCCAGGCTGGTGTTGATATCCACGGCCACCACATCGGTCCGTGGCCTCATGATTTCGACCACTTCCAGGTTGCTGAAACGGACGATTCCTTCCAGCATATCCTTCTCGTCCTGCACCACATCGGTGGTCAGGTCCAGGGCCTCCGACAGGTCGTCCATGGATATATTCTGTCCCTTTTTGGCCAGCCTGCGCTTGACCAGGCGTGTGGATCTTACCAGGATGAAGATCAGGGGTTGGAAAGCCTTATCAAGAATTGTCAGCGGAATGGCCATCCTGAGGGCAAACCTGGAAGCAAAGCGGTTGGCATATACCTTGGGCACAATTTCCCCGAAGAGCAGGAGCAGGAAGGTGATGACCACCACCTGGATCACAAAGCCCAGCACGGGATACTGGCTGAAATCAAAGAGTGATACGGTCACCCAGGAGGCAATGATCACAATGCCCACGTTGATGAAGTTGTTGGATATCAGGATGCAGGCCAGCAGTCTTTCGGGCTTGTCCAGCAGCCTGAGCGCCAATACTTCCTTCTTGGTTGGATGTTCTTTCAGGGCACGTATATGGAGCGGACTCAGGCTGAAGTAGGCCACTTCCGACCCTGAAATCATGGCTGAAAAGAAGAGCAGAATGGCCACCACCACCATGCCAATGACGGCCCCCGATGTAAGGGGCATCATAACACTTTGCTGCAATGCGATGAATAAAGACGGTTCCAAACCCGGTGTTAAAGTTATCTAATATCAGAACGGCAGATCGTCCGGTCCATTGTCCCCGCTGTCAAATGGATCATTGGCAGGTTCCGCTCCCTGGCTTTTGCCTGGATCCTGCTTGGGGGTATCGTCCCCCGAGTCAGCCTGTCCGCCCGAGTCAGCCTGTGCGCCAGCACCGGTCTGTCCGCCCGAGTTAGCCTGTCCCCCCGCAGAAGCTTGTCCACCGGAGTATCCCTGACTCTGACCACCGTCGCCACCTCCCTGCATTCCATCATCATCGGGCCTCCTGCCCAGCAATTGCATCTGGTCGCCCACAATCTCGGTGATGTATTTTTTATTTCCTTCGGCATCGTCGTAGGAGCGGGTCTTGATCCGGCCCTCAATGTAGATCTGGGTTCCCTTCTTCACATATTTTTCAGCCACCTGTGCCAGTCCCCTCCATAGCACCACATTGTGCCATTCGGTGGTGGAAACACGTTCCCCCTGACGGTTTTTATAGGTCTCACTGGTGGCCATGGGAAATTTGGTGATGGCAGTAGATTCATCGAGGTACCTTGTCTCGGGGTCTTTTCCCACATTCCCCACAAGGATTACTTTGTTTACAGACATAGGTTAGGTATTGGATATGGGCCAAAGATACTAAAATTTGACTGATTCAAGGTAGCGGTGAATCAGTCTTGGGACCGGATATTTATCCAGATCCTGCAGGGATATGTTCATCCATCCGGCAGGCAAATTTTCAGGCAAGGAGCTCACTTCCAGATGGATGAATTGTGCATGGATGGTTCGGTGGGTCAGTTGGTGGATGATGGGTGCGGAGAGGCTTACTTGCTGCAGGCGGGAGATCATGGGAGCGGGTACATGGGTGCTCACAAGCTCTTTTTCGGGCAGGGGAGTTTTTGATTCAAGCACCGGGAACTGATAGAGGGAACGCCAGATATCCTTCTCGCCCCGCTTGGTAAGGATGGTTTTCCCCCGACATAATATAAGGTAATAATAGAACCACCGTTTTGCCGGAGTTTGTTTGGGGGTTTTGACCGGGATCTGATCCACCCTTCCGCTCAGGTTTGCGTTGCATCCGCCTGCGCACGGACAGCCTGGGCATTCCGGGGAGGCCGGTACACATATCATGGCACCAAAATCAATCATGGCCTGGTTGTGCGTGCCCGGATCCTTTCGATCGACCAACTCCTGCGCCAGGGCTTCGATCTGCCTGGCCCCGGGGGTGGAATTCACCGCATTTTCCACCCCGTACAGGCGGGCTATCACCCGTGACACATTTCCATCCACCGCAGCTATGGGTTCATCATAACAAATGGAAGCTATGGCTGCAGCGGTATATCTGCCCACCCCTTTCAGCTGCAAAAGCCCCTGGAAATCACCCGGAATTTCACCTCCCAGGTGCTCCATGATGTGGCGTGCCGACCCCTGCAGGTTGCGCGCCCGGCTGTAATAACCCAGGCCCTGCCACAATTTCAGCACCGAATCCTCGGGAGCGGCAGCCAGATCAGCCACGGTCGGAAAGGCTTCAATGAACCTGAGATAATAGGGAATACCCTGATTCATACGCGTTTGCTGCATAATGATCTCAGACACCCATATCTTATATGGATCGCGTGTTTGCCGCATTGGGAGCTCCCTGCGGTTTTTTTTATACCATCCCCGGATAATTAATCCAAAATTCATTATCTTCGCCTCCCCGATTGGATAATTCACTAATATTTAGCGAACTAAAATAAAAATTAATTCAAATCAATTTCATATTCACGCAAAAGTATTTATATTTGCAAATCCCAATCAAGGAACTAATCTAAATCATTGATAATTAAAGGTTTTTTAAAATGACTAAAGCAGATATCGTAAACGAGATTTCCAAGAACACGGGAATAGAAAAGGTAACTGTCCAGAAAACTGTGGAAGCTTTCATGGAGACAGTGAAGGACTCACTTAGCAGCAACAAGAATGTGTATCTGAGAGGTTTTGGAAGTTTCATCGTGAAGAAAAGGGCCAAGAAGACTGCCCGCAACATTTCAAAGAATACCACCATCATTATTCCCGAGCATTCTATTCCTGCTTTCAAGCCAGCAAAAACTTTTGTTAGCAAAGTCAAGACCAACGTGAAGTAAAGTTTTTTCGATATGCCAAGCGGAAAGAAAAGAAAAAGACATAAGATGGCTACCCACAAACGCAAAAAGCGTTTGAGGAAGAATAGACATAAGAAGAGGAAATAGACATCCTTACCTCTTATCGAACTAAACCTAAAGCACCTCTTGTGGGCTTTAGGTTTATTTCTGTTTAAAAATAGCTTAATCTTCAAAAATGCGGATATTGTGAGCAGTGAACTGGTAATCAACTCAACCAAAGAGAGGGTTTCGATTGCACTACTTGAAGATGGTAAGCTCGTTGAATTAAATGAATCATCACTTGATAAAAAGCAGTTCTCGGTAGGAGATATCTACCTGGCCAGGGTAAAGAAGATCATGCCCGGCCTTAATGCTGCCTTTATTGACGTGGGTTACGAGAAGGATGCTTTCCTTCATTATCTGGATCTGGGCCCACAATTCAGTTCCCTGAACAAATACTTGGGACAGGCCATATCAAAAAAAGGAAGGCCCATGTCCATCAGTAAGTTCAAGCGTCTTCCCGACATCAACAAGCACGGGAAGATCAACGAGATTCTCAAGCAGGGGCAATATATCCTCGTACAAATAGCCAAGGAGCCCATTTCAACCAAGGGCCCCAGGCTGAGTTCCGAACTGGCCATAGCCGGAAGGAACATCGTCCTGATGCCCTTTTCCGACAAAATTTCCATCTCTTCCAAGATCTCTTCCCAGGAAGAAAAAGATCGTTTGAAAAACTTATTGCAGGCCATCAGGCCCCAGAACTTCGGGATCATTGTGCGTACAGTGGCAGAAGGCAAAAAGGTGGCCGAACTGGACAATGAATTGCGGACCCTGGTAAAGAAATGGGAGAAATCCTTTGAAAACCTCACCCCAAAAGGGCTTCCCAAGCTGGTGATCAGCGAATTGAGCCGTGAATCGGCCGTGGTCCGGGACCTGTTGAACGGTGATTTTGACGGCATCCACATCAGCGATGAAAAGGTGTACTCCGAAATGAAGGATTACATCCGGGAGGTGGCACCTGAAAAGGAAAAGATCGTTAAGCTGTATGATGGAAGGGAGCCCATCTTCGATAAGCTGGGCATTGTCAAGCAGATCAAAGCGGCTTTTGGCAAGACCGTATCCTTCAAGCAGGGGGCCTACCTGATCATTGAGCACACAGAGGCCCTCCACGTCATTGATGTGAACAGCGGGAACCGTTCCCGTTCGGCCAGCGACCAGGAGACCAACGCCCTGGAAGTGAACCTGAGTGCCGCCGATGAGGTGGCACGGCAGCTTCGGCTCAGGGACATGGGGGGCATCATTGTGGTCGATTTCATCGACATGCACAGGCAGGAAAACAGGCAAAAGGTCTACGACCGGATGAAGGAGGCCATGTCGGTGGACAAAACCAAGCACAACATCCTTCCGCTGAGCAAATTCGGCCTGATGCAGATCACCCGTCAGCGGGTTCGTCCTGAAATGCACATCGAGACAGCCGAAAATTGCCCCACCTGTGGTGGAAGCGGCAAAGCCCAGCCCCCGATCCTTTTCCCCGAAATGGTGAAGAACGAACTCTCTCTGGTGATTGCAGAGCACAGTCCGGCGAAACTTCAGGTGGCCCTTCATCCTTTTGTGGCCACCTATCTGAAAAAGGGCTTCAATTCCGAAGAGCGAAAATGGCGCAAGGAACTGGGTTGCAAGATCAGCATCCAGCCCACCGATTCGCTGCATTTTCTGGAATACAGGGTTTACAACAGTGAAGGAGAGGAGCTCAAACGAAAGCGGAGCTAAACCCCAAGCCATTTTGTCCATGTAAGGTTATCTAAGCAGAAAAGACAAACCATCCATGAAGCACAGAATCATATTTATATTGGCGGCCTTTTTGATGGCCACCGCCGCTCAGGCACAGATCGAAAATCCGGTTCAATGGACCTTTTCCACCGAAGACATTGTGGGCCAGGAGGCCACCCTTGTATTCAAAGCCACCATTGACCCGCCCTGGCACTTGTATTCAGCCAACCTGCCCGCAGGCGGACCCATTCCTACCAAACCTTATTACAACGAATCGGATGCTTTCAGCCTGGTGGATGAGATCGTTGAGGTCCCCAAACCCAAGATCAAGTTTGACCAGGGCTTCCAGATGGATGTGGGAACCCTGGCGGGCACAGCCGAATTTAAGCAGCGCGTCAGGTTCCGGGGAGGCGGTTCCCAGGTCATCACCGGGGAAATAGAATTCCAGGTGTGCGACGATGAGGTGTGTCTGCCTCCTCAGACCGAGGATTTTTCCTTCACGGTGAATCTGGGAGGAGAAGCTGCTCTGGAGGAGGGAAGTGCCGAAACTGCTGAGAACGCCTTGGCTGTGGGCGAAGAGGCAGCGGTAACAGAAACCGGCGAGGGAGAAGTTGTTCCCGGCCAGGAGTCTGCCGAAGGCGCTGCTGCCAGCGAAAGCGGAACATCCGTTGCAGGTGTACCGGCCCTGGAGGATGAAAGGTCGTTGTGGGGATTTTTCTGGCTGGCCTTTGGACTGGGACTGCTGGCCCTGCTGACACCCTGTGTGTTCCCCATGATCCCCATGACCGTCAGTTTCTTTATGCAGGGAAGCGATAGCAAGGCCCGGGCCATTTTCCGGGGACTGATCTTTGGAATTTCCATCACGGCCATCTATACCCTGCTGGGGGTCATCGTGAGTGTTTCCAATGTGGGGCCCAATGCGGCCAACGCCCTGAGTACCCACTGGATCCCCAACCTGATCTTTTTCGCCCTGTTCATAGTGTTTGCCTTTTCCTTCTTTGGCATGTTCGAACTGGTCCTGCCTGCCAGCTGGACCAACAAGGCGGACAGCCAGGTGGATAAGGGCGGACTGGGAGGAGTCTTTTTCCTGGCCGTGACCACCGTACTGGTCTCCTTTTCCTGCACAGGTCCCATTGTGGGGGCCCTGCTGGTGGAGGCTGCCGGAGGACTGGCCCTGAAGCCGATCCTGGGCATGTTTGGCTTTGGACTGGCCTTTGCCATTCCCTTCACCCTCTTTGCCATCTTCCCTTCCTGGTTGAAGGGACTGCCCAAATCGGGCGGCTGGCTCAATGCCGTGAAAGTGGTGCTTGGATTCATAGTCCTGGCCTTCAGCATGAAATTCCTGATGGCCCTGGATCCCACCAGCAAGATACTGACCCGGGAACTATACCTGGCCGTATGGATCGTGCTTTTCTTCCTGCTGGGCATGTATTTGCTGGGCAAGATCAAATTCGCCCACGACAGCGACCTGCCCCATGTGAGTGTGCCCAGGCTTTTGCTCAGCGTGGCCTCCTTCAGTT
>CBDTYO010000121.1:0-10398 GCA_965364615.1 uncultured Bacteroidia bacterium | reverse complement strand
CCTTGGTGTTGGAAAGGACTTCGACAACCGCATGATGGGGAAACGGCCTGTAAAGCCTCAGACCTGATACACCTACCTTGATGCCTTCTTCTCCCACCGATTCTACCGACTGAATCCAGTAAATGAGCGAAAGCCTTATATTGCTTCCTGCAAATTTTTCAAGATCAGCGAAGAACGCCTCCTCCAGTTCATCCTGGCTTACTACGGTACCTTCCTTCGCTTCATCGGCGGAATTCAGAAATTGGAGGTTGTAACCGCTGAGCCTGTTCCTCTTCATGATGATCTCCCTGATATCTTTCCCCTTCAGGTTGTCAATATCCAGGATGTAATCAAAGTGTTCGGACAGCGCCACGGTTCTGCTTAAATAATGAAAGGCAATCTTTGATACCGAGCAAATCCAGAATATCCGGTCATCGGTATTTACCACAAAGGAAAGAAACCTGCGGAGGCATTCAAAGCCGTTCACCCTTCTCATGAACAGGCGCTCAAGGCCATCGACCATCACGATCTTTTCAGATAGCTGTGAAATGAACTGAGCCAGGGATTCTTCGTCCCTGATGTTTTCCTGGCTGAATATTTCGCCGATCAGGGAATAAAAATCTTCCGAACTTCCATAGAACCTGTCGACCTGGAAGGAAAGGATCGGGTACTGACTTTTCAGGGTACGGGCATAATGTTGCAGGAGGGAGGAACAACCGCTCCCATTTTCTCCTGTGACCAGGGTGGCGGCAAAATTACCCTTTTCCCAATCGGCAAGCGCCTGATCCAGTTTTTCGGTATCTGCTTCCCTGCTCAGGAAGAGGTTCATTTCCTTGACCGGAGCGGGTTCAAACAAATGCTGGTAAATCACGGGTAGCTGGCCTGTACGTTTACGTATCCCTGCCAGGTAATTGGAGATTTCTGAAGTGATGGCCGCCTGAGAAGAGCTAAGCCTTAGTTTTTTACGAATACCTTCGTAGGAGGCCCTCAGCCATTTAAAATGGTGAGAGCTAAATCTGGAAATCCAGGATGATGCATTTTTCACTCCTGTTACAAGCCTTTGCCTGTTCTGGGCTGAACTGGCCAGGGCCTTGGATTTCAGGAGATTCGTATAGATGTTGATGATCTTATCGTTATCGTCCAGTTTCCTGACCGAGTCGATAAAAGCATCTGTATTGTCAGATATTTCAGACCATTTGACCTGCTCCAGATCGCTGAGGGTGGCCCTGCTTCGTTCAGTAATATCCTCCAGCCGGCTCATTCCTTCCCGGAATACCGAGACCACTTCCTCTTCCTTCATCCCCTGCTTTTGTGTAAGTGCGATGGCAGAATCCAGGTAGAAATCGATGATCTGGTCGAACTCTTTGAATTCCCGCACCATCTTTTCGATCACCTTGGCCAATTCCGATTTCAACTTATTATGCACCTGTAAAAATGGGGCCAGGCTGCTGAACTGAAGAAACTCTCTGGGCGAGAAGTAACTGATTTCCGATGCCTTGATCCCTTTTTCATAGTCAGGGGCATTGACCACCCCCACTTTTGGGGGGAAATCCTCCAGCTCTTCCAGGATCACATTTTCCAGTTTATGAAGAACCTCGGGGATGCCCTCTGCGGCTTCGAAAGCCTGGCCCTCCTGCTCCTGATGCTTCTTATCCTTGTTCATCCTGTATAGCTCCTTGACCAGGTAGGTTTTCAATTCTTCCATGCTGGCTTTTTCAGGATCGGGCAATCCACCAAGAAGCCGGACTGTAAAGGCTTTCTGCTTTTCAAGCTCAGGGTAGAGGGTGGACCGGATCCTTCCGGACAAAATGGCACTGACTTCCATTTTCAGAAGCTTCAGCTCCAGCATAAAAATGATCAGGTGTTCCCTGAACCGCAAATCCTCAAAGAGGGCAAACAGGGTAATCCGCCACGACCGTTCCACTTGCTCCAATTCGGAGAAGACTCCCTTCAGATGGTTCCCTCCAATCCTTGCACTCCTTCCCTTCAGGGAAAGGGATTTTCCGGACCGGTTCAGTCCTTGTGATAGATGCTCCTGGTGCTCACGGAAATACCCATCGAGCATGTCCTTATACAACTCTTGCCAGCGGATCTCTGTAAGCGGGTTGAATCCCTCCTGCAGGAGGACGGACATGGACCGGGTGATTTCCTTCCTGGTTTCCAGCACCAGATCAGCCACCTTGTCGAGGTACATGTCAAATAGCTGCCTGTACAGCTGCTTTGCGCGAACCCGATGCTTGGGCATGGCTGGATTTTCAAGCCTGGCAGGGATTTGCTCCAGCATCGCCTCATGCGCTTGTTTCATGTCCGTCAACAAGCCTGAAAGGGGAGTATGGTCTGCAATGCCCTTGCATAGAGATTGATAACGCTCCAGGTTTGCTTTGTGGAAGGCCTGTATCCTCTGAATGCCTTCTTTGCTTTCCTGTTTGCCCGATGGACGGCCCTGCAGCTCTTTCACCCTGCTGGAGTATTCATCCCCGGTTTCCTGGTGCGGGCGGACAGCCTCAGAAAGGCCTTTGTAAACCATTTGGTTCAGAGACACAAAATGCTCCTCAAGTGCTTGAAGAAATGCTTCGCTTGTCATGTATCCAAAGGTTCAAATAGATGGGGATCGAACTAAAAATACGATAATTGAGCAGATTTCCAAGCCTTTCTAATTGGAAAGCATCCCCAGGAGCTGCTGGTAGTTGGCGTCTTCTGGGTAATATTCCGCCAGTTTTTCCGCATACTCCCGCGCATTTTCACGTTTTCCGTTTTCCATGGAGATGGTGGCCAGGCTGTACAGGATATTGCGGTCATAGGGAAAACGCAGGAGGGCCTCTTCCAGTACCTTCAGTGCCTCGAGGGGTTGATTCTGCGAGTTCAGACCGATGGCATATACATAGCTGTAATGGGGATCGGATGGATCATGGAGGGTGGCGTTTTTCAGGTAGGTCATGGCCTCCTCGTTTTCGCCCTGCCTCACCTTAAGCAGGCCCAGTGAATAGTGGATGGCCGCCAGGTCGGGGTATTTTTCCAGGGCGCTTCTCAGCACCTGTTCTCCTTCATCGTCCCGGTTCAGTCTCCGGTAAAGATCGGTCAGGTTGATGTAGGGTCCCACCAGTCCGGGTTCAAGCGCAATGGCCTCTTTGTAGGAGGCTTCCGCTTTCTCCAAGTTGCCTGTATTCAGATACAGGTTCCCGAAATTCAGGTGGGTGGATGGATGGTCGGCATTGATCATCAGGGAGGTATTGTATTCTTCCAGTGCCGCATTCAGATCCTCCAGGGATCCGACAGGAATCATTTCCCGGGGCACGGAAGTCAGGGAGTTGGCAGCCATCAGGCGCACCAGTTTAATGGTGTCGGTAAGACGGGGTACCGCCAGATCGCGGATAAATTCTGCCTCGGCGAATTGCACCACGGTCATGGTGGCATAGCGGATCAACGGATCCGGATCATTTACCGTTTGCTTGAGCAATGCCACACTGGCCTGGTTGGGGTAGTTTCCCAGCAGGGAGATGGCCGTGGCCCTCACCATGGGAGGTTCTTCCGGATCTCCTCCAAGCCTGAGCAATTCCTCCTGTGCCTCAGGATAACCCTGGCGGCCGGCCCAGAATGCTTCCCCATAATGGGGTTGATCGAGAAGGTCTTCTCCATACCACTCCCGGAGGTAGCGGGTGGCCCAGTTGGTGGACTTGTCCGTATGACACTGGTTGCAGGCGTTGGGAGTTCCCAGTTTATCGCTCAGGTCCGGACGGGGGATCCGGATGCTGTGATCGCGACGGGGATCCACCACCATGTAGGTGCGCTCGTGCATGTGGCATTCGAAACAGCTGGCTCCCTCCTTGGAAGGATCATGGAAATGGTGTTTCCGGGAGCCGTATTCGGTGGCCATGTGACAGCGGTAGCACAGGGCATTCCCCTGGACATACACCTGACCGCTGTGAGGCTCATGGCAATCCTTACAGACCACTCCTGCCTTGTACATTTTGCTCTGGAGGAAGGAAGCATACACATAAACCTCATCCAGGATCTGTCCGTCTGCAAAATAGAGATCCTCCTCCAGCAGGGAAGGCCAGTGGGTATCGAGCAGAGAACCCCCATGGTAGTAATCCTCGGTGGCAACGGCTCTACGGGCATGACACCTGCCGCACATCTGTACCAGTTCGTCCGACTCCCGTGGCACCGAGCGCCGGGCCGTCACGGAATCGGGATCGAAAATCCAGGTGGCATTGTCGGTATCCTTCAAACGCAGCACCAGTCCCATATCGGGATATATATCGGGACTGCTTCCGGCCTCTACTTTTTCGGCCCAGTCGATGTGCTCCGATCCGGGCCCGTGACAGGCTTCGCAACTCACATCAATCTCCGACCAGGTAGTGTGGTAGGCTTTTTCGCTGTAGGAGTAATTCTTGTGCAGGTTGGTGGAGTGGCATTCGGCACACATGTAGTTCCAGTTCTGGGTGACGCGCGTCCAATGCAGTACATCATCGGGGGGGATGCGTTCATCATTGTAGACGTGGAACCATCGTTGCCCCCCTTCCTCGGACGGACGGGTATCCCAGCATAGGGGCAGGCACTGATACCTTCCTCCGGGAAACTTGATCAGGTATTGCTGCAGGGGCCTGATACCAAAAACATAATCGATCTGGTAGTCTTCCAGGCTCCCATCCGGCCCTTCCGTATGTACCATGAATTTCCCATCCGAACGGTAGAACCTCGATGTAACACCGAAATGGGTAAAAGAGACATCGTTAAAATCCCCGAGCACCGTTTCTTCGGTGGCTGTATCCATGGCCATGTCGTGATCCGATCCCTGGAAAAGATTGTACTCCTTTTCGTGACATTCTTTGCAGGTTTCCCTGCCCATATATTGGGCAGCCAGTACCTCTGTCCCCGCGGGATTCAAAGCATCCCCGGACTGCTCCCTACGCTGGCAGTTGAGCAGCAGGGCGGCGGACAGAACCAGTATGATGGCACCTCCAATCAGCCGCGGAAAAGAAGCCTTCTTCATCGATAATTCATTTGGAATGATGCAATTTCAAATGTATATAAATTAGGGAATCAGGCTCCCAGAGCAGTTCTATTCAAAAAGAATCTATATAATTTTAGCATTTTATGCCCACTGATGAAACGAAGGAGTTTTCTTTCCAAGACCGCCCTTGCCCTGGTCACTATCACCGGAGCTGTGGCAGCCATCTCTTACCTGCGGCAATTCTTTCCCCGGCTGGCCGGCGAAAAGCAGCGCATAGCCCTGGGCGATCCCGGGTTGTTTCCGGTGGATACCTATACCTTCCTGGAGGAACACAAGCTGTTTGTATACCGCGATCATGAGGGGATCAAGGCGGTTTCGGCCGTTTGCACCCACCTGGGATGCATCCTGGAAAAGAGCAGCGACGGCTTTGAATGCCCTTGTCACGGTTCGTGTTACAACGACCAGGGAAGGGTCTTGTCCGGTCCGGCGCCGCGTGACCTGGCCTGGTACCGGGTGTTCAGGGCCGCCGACGGGAAGATTGTGGTGGATCCGGGAAGCACTGTGCCAGCTTCAGAAAAGTTCCAGAGCTCCTGATGACCATGGAAAGCATCCATATACCGGATAAGAAACAACGCCTGGGGATCATGACCCGGAATTTCTTTCTGCACATACATGCCACCCGGGTTCATGTGCACTCCATGAAACCCACTTATACCTTCGGACTGGGGATCATCCTTGGATTTATGTTCCTGCTGATGGTGTTCACCGGGGTGGTTTTAATGATTTACTACTCTCCCTCGGTAGAAACGGCCTATCAGTCGGTCAAGGACATTGTTTATGTGGTGCCCGGTGGACGCATCATTCGCAATATGCATCGCTGGGCCTCCCAGGGAATGGTGATCGTGGTCTTTCTGCACCTGGTTAGGGTGTTCTATACAGGATCCTATTTGGGCAATCGTTCGCTGAACTGGGTGATCGGAGTGGTCCTGCTGATCCTCATCCTTCTGAGCAATTTCAGTGGTTACCTTTTGCCATGGGATCAACTGGCCTACTGGGCCGTTACCATTGGTTCAAACATTGCTGCTTCGGCCCGCGAGCTGACCGATCTGCTCGGGATCACCAATTGGTTTGATCCGGGAGGTTTCCTGAAGAAACTGCTGATCGGCGGGGAATCGGTGGGACAACCCGCCCTGAGCCGTTTCTTTGCCCTGCATGTGATCTTTCTTCCCCTGACCATGCTGGTGCTGATGGGATTACACTTCTGGAGGATACGGAAGGACGGCGGATTGAGCCGGCCTGTGAAATATGCCACTGACAAGGGAACCGATAACAAATGGCTGGCCTGGCCGGTACTGATGTGGACCGAACTGGGGCTCCTGCTGCTGGTGATCGTGGCTGTATTGCTTGCTGCTTTGCTGGCCGATGCGCCCTTGCTGGAACAGGCCAATCCTGCCTTTCCTGAAAATCCGGCAAAATCTCCGTGGTACTTCCTGGGCATTCAGGAACTGGTTTCCTATTCGGCATTTGCAGGGGGGCTGCTGGTTCCCTTGCTCTACCTGGTCTTTCTCTTTTCCATTCCCTACCGCGAACGTGAGGACCGATATGTGGGAGAGTGGTTTTCAGGGAAGCGCGGGATGACCCTTGTGTGGCGTTCAGCCCTCTTCGCGATGGTGCTGGTGCTGATCCAGCTGGTGGTGATGATCAGGTTCGGATGGCTTCGGGACTGGTTCCCGGGAATTTCCCAGTGGTTTGTATTGCTATTCAATCCTGCCACCCTAACGGCAGGCTTATTCATGGGGGTGGCAGAATGGATCCGCCGGCGTTCCGGGTCCACCCGCATGGCTGCCCTGGCATTGTTTACCAGTTCGCTGGTCGCCCTGGTCATATTTACCGTAGTGGGTATCTGGTTCCGGGGACCCAACTGGGAATTTTACTGGTCGGTACATCAATGGCCGGTTTTTTAGTGAATAGATGAACGAGGAGAGATATACATACAGGGTGCAATGGTTGGTGCTGATCGGAGCGGCCCTCCTGTTGGTCCTGTTGCTGGTTGCCTGGATCACGGAAGCCCTGGGCAAGGAATGGAGGACCGCTCAGAAGGAGTATGCCAGCATCCTCCTGGAGCATAGCGCAGTGGATGGAATCCCGCGAGAGTCCGTTGAACAGGGCATATTCCAGGTGGACCTGGGCCATTTTAAGCGATCCGACCGCTGTATCTCCTGCCACCAGGGGCTTGAGAATCCTGACATGGAAGGCCTGCCCCAACCCCATGCCATCCATCCGGGTACTTTTCTGCAGGACCATCCCATGCAGGACTATGGCTGTACCATTTGTCATGGCGGCCAGCCCGGTGCCCTTTCCATGGAAGAGGCCCATGGGAGGCTGCCAGAGACACACTGGCCTTTTCCCCTGCTGGAGCAACCCTACATTCAATCCTCCTGCGGCAAATGCCACCTGACCGTTTTTTCAGATGATCTTGTGGAAGAAAAATCCCTGGGTAAATCAGGAGCCGGGGAAGGCATGGAGGTATTTCTGGCCGGGAAGGAAATTTTTTCCACCGAAGGCTGCCTGGGTTGTCACCAGGCCCGGGGGGTGGGCGGAATCCTGGGTCCCGATCTGACCGAACAGGGAGAAAAAACCAAGCACGAATATAGCTTTCAGAACATCCGTGGCGAGCAGAGTGTGTCCAATTGGCTGAAAGAGCATTTCCGGGATCCGGAAATGGTTTCCCCCGGATCGCAGATGCTGAGGATAGACCTGGATGAGGACGGGTTGAATGCCCTGGCCACTTTTGTCATGGGCCTGGCCAAACCCGAGATACCCTTTGAGTATTTCTCCATGGCCACGCTGAATGAGTTCAAGGGAAAGCGTGAAATCATGGAAGGGCATGAAGGATTTTCCTACCTGTGTTCGGCCTGCCATGGAAAATCGGGGGAAGGCAAGGATTATGAAGCCTTTAAGACAGGGGTCCCGGCCATTGGCAATTTCGATTTTCTGAGGGTGGCTTCCAGGGAGTACATCCGCTTTACCCTGGAGAAGGGGCGAAGCCTCCGGCAGATGGGCAGCTGGACGGGCCGCATATCAGGAATGCAAGCCAAGGAATTGGATGGTATCACCTCTTTTCTGAAAGGGCGTATTCAACGGTCTGACCCGGAGGAGCTTACCCTGACAGGAGGGGATGCCGGGGAAGGTCAGCTGCTTTTTGAGCAGTATTGTAAGACCTGTCATGGTGAGGCAGGCTCAGGTGATGTGGCGGTGGCACTGAATCAAGAAGGTTTGCTCTCCCGGGCAGGGAATGATTTCCTGATCCATACTTTGCTGAATGGACGCGGAAATACGGCCATGCCGGGCTGGTCCCACCTGGAGGATGAACAGCTGGCCGATCTGTTGGCCCTGCTTGCGTCCTGGAGGAACAGAAATCCCACGAACGCACCCATGGAACTGCCTGAACCGGACCTGGAACAAGGAGCTTTGCGCTACCATTTTCTTTGTAGCCGATGTCATGGGGAATTCGGAGAGGGCGAAACAGGTCCGGCCATTATCAACAGGGATTTTCTCGGGGCGGCGGACGACAATTTCCTCTATGAAACCATTGCCCTGGGCCGGGCGCACACAGCCATGTTCGGATGGTCGTCAGATGTATATAACCAGGAAAAACTGAATCCTGCAGATATCAGCAACATCATTGGATATATGAGACACTCGGCCAAAGAAGAGTTGAGCTATGTCCACCAGGGCAGCAATCCGGGTGTCAGCGAAGCAGGAAGGTTATTGTTTGATCAGCACTGTGCAGAGTGCCATGGGAAGTCGGGAGAGGGACTGAAAGCGCCGGCACTGAATAACCAGGAGTTTCTGAGCGCTGCATCCAATGGGTATTTGCTGGCCACCATTACGCTGGGACGGACCGGGACGCCAATGCCCTCCTGGGGCTATGGCACAGAGGAGCACCCTATGCTCTCCGGGAAAGAGAGGGTCGACCTGGTGGCATTTCTTCGTTCCCATCAGCGCATACGGATCAAGTTTTAATTTTCCTATCCCTGGGAACAGGTTCACTTTGGCCCGGCAGCAAGCAGTTTTTTATGCGGGAGGAAACTTTTTGGAAGTTTTCACGTATTTTGTAGTAACCTAGCACAGGGCCGCATATGAGTTATAAAGTTTTTGTTCTCTATTCGTATCTGCACGACAAGATTTTTGTGGGTTATACCGACAGTCTGACCGATTACATGATCACCATGAATGTAATGGAGTCCGATAATCCCCTTTACGAATACAGGCCTTGGACCCTGGTTCACATGGAACTTTTTATCTCCGAGGAAGAAGCCATGATCAGGGAGGGATTCTTAAAACAAGAAATGGGTCAGGATTATATCCGCAGGGAAATACTTCCCATGTTCGATTTCCGCTAAAGGTACTATCTTTGTGCCATGTCTGAGAAAACACCCAGGAAGCTTCTTCAAAAGCTGACCCATAAGTATCGCATGGTCCTTTTGAATGAGGACACATTCGAGGAAGTGGGGAACATGCGGCTGACACGATTAAACCTCATAGCCCTGCTTGGAATTGTGATCATCCTGCTTGTGGCCATTACCTATTCCCTGATCGCCTTCACCGGCATCCGTGAGCTCATTCCAGGTTATCCCGATGCGACCATGCGCCAGCATATTCGTACCACGGCCATGAGGCTCGATTCCCTCGAGCATGAACAGGCCATCAGAGACCAGTATTTCGAAAATCTCAACCGGATCATCTCCGGGGAAGCGACGGAACTCTTCCTGAACGACTCCGTGGCCATAGCCGATTCAAGGAACGTAAGTTTTATTCGCTCCACCAATGATTCCCTGCTTCGAAGACAGGTGCAAGCCGAAGAACAGTTCAGGCTGAGTGTGCTTGACGAGTCAAATGTGGGCAGGAATTTGTATGAAATGCACTTCTTCACGCCGGTGAAGGGCATGGTAACCAGGGCTTTCAGTCCCTCGGAAGGTCACTTTGGCATCGACCTGGTAGCAGCGCCCGATGAAGTGGTGAAAGCTGCCCTGGACGGAACGGTGACCATGTCCACCTGGACCCTGGAAACAGGGTATGTGATTCAGCTGCAGCACGATCATGAATTGATATCGGTATATAAGCACAATGCCACCTTGTTCAAAGAAGTAGGTGAGAAGGTATCAGCAGGCGATGCCATCGCCATTGTTGGCAATTCAGGAGAACTGACCACGGGTCCCCACCTCCATTTTGAACTGTGGCACGATCGTGTTCCCCTTGATCCGGCCGACTATATCGTGTTCTAAACCATGCAGAAAAAAATTGCCATACTTGGCTCCACCGGTTCCATTGGCACACAGGCGCTGGAAGTCATTTCAGCTCACCCCGATAAATTCCAGGTGGAAGTTTTATCTGCCCTGAACAACGCAGATTTACTCATTGAACAAAGCATCCGTCATTTGCCCAACATGGTGGTGATCGGG
>CBDTYO010000120.1:0-10426 GCA_965364615.1 uncultured Bacteroidia bacterium | reverse complement strand
ATAACCTGTCCACTACAACATTTTTAACCTGTCCACTTTAACCTCTATAACCTGGAAGATCCGGTGCAGACCTGGGACCAGAAAAAAGTCAGGACCGCCCTTCACCATAAATTGTACGAGAGCCTGGCCACCAGGATGTATTTGGATTATACCAGGATCAAACAAGAGGCGGCAGGCGTTTACCGGGAAGCTGATCTGAGAGGCGGATTCGACCTGAAGTACAGCAAGAAGATTCCCATGGGGATCCTGAATCTTAACTACCACTACTACAGGCAGTCACATTCCACAGAAGGAGAACAGGGCTTGCTGCAGGTACTGAATGAGGTCCGGGTTCTTTCGGATGGGGATCTGACCCTTCTCGAGAAACCCTATGTGGAACTTCCCTCTGTGCTGGTAAAAGATGTGACAGGCACCATCATTTACCAGGCCGGTTTTGATTACAACCTGATCCAGAGGGGATCTTTTGTGGAAATCCAGCGAATACCGGGGGGATTGATCCCCAACAATGGACAGGTGTTTGTGGATTATACCTACGTCCAGCCGGGTTCCTATTCCTACGGGGCCAACAACCACCAGTTCAGTACAAGCCTCCTGTTGTTCAGCAGAATGCTTGAGCTTTATTACCGGTATGGGGTTCAGGATTATCCCAGGGTGAACCAGGGGGACCTTTTGACCCTCAACTTTTATAAACAACATGTGTTTGGCGTGCGCCTGGATCTGGGAATGGCCCGGGCCGGTATTGAGGCCGACCAATATGACAGCAACATCATTCCCTACAGGATGGTGAGGTATTACCTGGATGTGAACTGGAATTTCCGCTCCCGCTTGCTGTTCACGCTCAACGGGAATATACGGGATTACAGGATGATCGCCGACGAGGTAGATCAGTTGTATGCCAATCTCTCCGGCAAGTTGGCCTATCAGATCAGGCCCAAAATGAGGGTAAGCCTGGAAACGGGCTACCTGAATCAGCGGGGAACAAACATTGATCTGGACCTGCTTACCTCCAGGGCCGAATTTCAGGCTTATTTCAACAAACTCCAGGTCAGGCTGGGCCTGGAGATGTACCGGCGCCTCTACCTGAACAGCGAGTTTGCGTTTAACGGGGCCTATTTGCAGTTCATACGCCGATTCTGATGTTCCTAAAACAGAGCCCATGATCCATCTCTTCATCATAGATCTTTTCCTTTGTTTCAGCGTCCTTTTTCAAGTCCCCTCTCCGCCTGAAAACCGGAGCTTATCTGAAGAGGCTTTCTTTCCGCTTGACGTTCAGGGCTTATTTGAAGAGGCTCCCGCTTGTACGGAATGCCACGGCGACCTGGTGAATAAAGGGCTTACCCACTATCCTGCCGAAGATGCCTGTGACAACTGCCACGAAGCGACCGGGGCCTCACATCCTTCTGAGGACAGCCTGGGGTTCAGATTGATGGATACCGCACCGGCCCTCTGTTTTTATTGTCATGAGGAGGGAGCTGCCCAGGCCTTTGGACATCGGCCCTTTGCAGAGGGCCACTGCCTGGACTGTCACGATGCGCATGGATCTGCCCACGCTGCCTTATTGCTCAAGGAAGAGAAGGAGCTCTGTCTGGGATGTCACAACCGGGTCTTTCAGGGGGATGGTTCAGAAACCGCCAATATCAGTCGCCTGGTGAAGGGGAGCCAGAGGGTGGTTCATTCTGCCATCACCGGCATGGGATGTGTGATCTGTCACCGGGCACACGGTTCGGAATTTCGTGCCTTGCTGGTGGATGCCTATCCGGAAGAAGAATATGTGCCCGCCACCACTGAAAATTTCGGGCTCTGCTTTCTCTGTCACGATACAGGAATCCTGGATGAAGAGGAGACCGAGTGGGCCACAGGATTCAGAAACGGAAAGCAAAACCTTCACAGGCTTCATATCCAAGGGAACAAGGGCAGGAACTGCAGGATGTGCCACAATCTGCATGGATCGATGCAGCCTTTTCTGTTGGAGGAACGTGTGGGCTTTGGGAGTTGGGAGATGAATCTGAACTTTGCACCGCGGGAAGACGGGGGATCCTGTTTGCCCGGGTGCCATGGCAAACTTGCTTATACCAGGTAAAGATCTTAACCGGGGATGATTGGGAAACACAACATAAGAGCAAATGGTTTGAAGGCACTGCCGGGCGTGACTTCCTGGGTGTTGATGACCCTGTTTTTCCTGGGTTCTGCCGGGGCCCAGACCACGGCTGAGTACAAGGTCCAATGGGTGGCTGAGTATCCCGGAGAGTCAGGCGCGAAGGCTGCAGGTTTTGGGGACCGCTTATCCAGGCTTGTATTCGGAAAAAAGCCCCGGGAGGTGATCAAACCCTTCAATATCGTGGCAGCTGATCCCTCTCGGTACTGGATTCTCGACCAGGGAGCAGGAGGGGTGTTTGAGGTGCTGGAGGGAGAGGGCGAACTGATCCGGCCCATGAAGCGAATGGGGGGGGAATTCACCTCCCTGGTGGGGATGTGTTTCACTCCCGAGGGAGATTTACTTTTCACGGATTCCAGCCTGGACCAGATCATGCGGGTGGCAGACGGTAATGTATCTGAATTTGCCGATACTCTTGGTTTTAAACAGCCCACCGGCATTGCCTGCAACAGTATAAGCGGTGAGGTATGGGTGGTGGAGACCGGGGCCCATCGGATTTCTGTGCTCAGCAGGCATGGCAAACGGATAAGGACCCTTGGAGGCAGGGGGACCAGTCCCGGACGCTTCAATTATCCCACCTTTATCTGGATGGATGCCCAGGGGCGCGTATATGTGGTGGATTCCATGAATTTCCGGGTACAGATATTCGATGCCAAGGGGCAGGTGCTAAAGGTGTTTGGCACCTCGGGGGATGCCACCGGGAACATGGCCAGGCCCAAGGGAATAGCGACAGATTCCCAGGGGCATATTTATGTGGCCGATGCCCTTTTTCATGCGGTGCAGATCTTCGACGATGAGGGAAACTTCCTGTACAGTTTTGGCAGTCAGGGTCAGGAAGAAGGCGAATTCTGGATGCCCACGGGGATGTATATTGACGGAACGGATCATATTTATGTGGCCGATAGCTACAACGCCAGGGTACAGATTTTTCAACTGGTAAAAAACTGATGGAGATGATGAGATACCTAAGTTTATTGTATATCCTACTTGCAATGGCAGTGCTGAATGCCACGGCCCAGTCTATTGTTCAGACGGAGCATAATCTCTCCACCACGGGTCCCGGCGATGTCCGGGCGCTGAATGAGTCTGAGATCTGTATTTTTTGTCATACCCCCCACAACAGCCAGCCTTCAAGTCCGCTCTGGAACAAGGATGATCCCGGCTATACCTATACCCTGTATCACAGTTCGACCGTTCAGGCGGTACCCGGACAACCCGATGGTTCCTCCATCTTGTGTTTAAGCTGCCATGACGGCACCACCGCACTGGGAAATGTCTTAAGCAGGTTGGAGGAGATCAGTTTTTCGGGGGGTATTTCCACCCTTCCTCCGGGAAGTTCAAATATCAGCACGGACCTGGCCGATGACCACCCCGTTTCTTTTGACTATACCACGGGACTGGCAGCTGCAGACGGACAGTTAAAGGATCCCACGGCCATCGTCCCCCCCGTTTCACTGCAAAACGGACGTATGCAATGTACTTCCTGCCATGATCCGCACAGGAACCTGACCAATGATTTTCTGGTGGTCAGCAACCAGTTCTCGGAGCTTTGTTTCAGCTGTCACGACCGGGATTACTGGTCCTTTTCAAGCCACTCCTCATCCACTGCAGCATGGAACGGGAATGGAAGCGATCCCTGGCCGCGAACGGAATACCAGAATGTGGCCGAAAATGCCTGTGAAAACTGCCACAATCCCCATACCTCCGGAAACAAACAAAGGCTTCTCAATGAATTGGCAGAGGAGAACAATTGTCTGCCCTGCCACAATGGAAACGTGGCTTCCGCAAACATCGCAGCCCAGCTTGCCAAGCCCTATCTTCACAATGTATATGGCTATAACCTGGAACATGATGCTGCAGAGGATCCCCTGGTCCTGTCCATGCATGTGGAGTGCGAGGATTGTCACAATCCCCATGCGGTGAATAATTCTCCGGCCCAGGCTCCACAGGCCAATGGCAGGCTGACCGGTGTGGCCGGTGTGGATCAAAGTGGCAATCCGGTGGATCCCCTGCAATATGCCTATGAACTTTGTTACCGGTGTCACGCCGACAGTCCTTCCAAGCCGGCCAGCCTGACCACCCGGCAGGTAGAACAAAACAATGTGAGGTTGGAGTTTGATCCGGCCAATCCCTCCCACCATGCGGTGCATTCGGCCGGAGTCAATCCCAATGTGCCCAGCCTCATCGCTCCACTTTCCGAGACCAGCATCATTTACTGCACCGATTGCCATGCAAGTGATGGCAGCGGATCGCCGGCCGGCCCGCACGGGTCTATTTTTCCTGCCCAGTTAAAGTACCGTTACCTGAGGGCCGACAATACGGTGGAATCTGCCTCCGCCTACGAACTGTGCTACAGCTGCCACAGCCGTGCCAGCATACTGAACGACGAGTCTTTCGGGGCCCACGAGGAACATATCAGGGAAATCCGGACTCCCTGCAACGCCTGTCACGATCCTCACGGGATCAGCCATACCCAGGGGAACAGCACCAACCATGCCCACCTGATCAATTTTGACCGCTCCATTGTATTTCCCGCCAACAACGGGATGCTGGCCTATGAGAGTACAGGGGTCTTCTCTGGCCGCTGTTACCTGAATTGCCATGGCCAGAACCACATGGGATTTGCCTTTGAATACTAGGGGATCTTCTCCAGTTCGACGGTAAAATGGCGCATGATGGGAGCCTCATAGCGGATCTTGTAGCCCGAAGTGATCTGATCCCTGCGCTGGTAAACATTCTGAAGCGCAGCTGCCACATAATCCATGTGGGTCCGGGTATATACCCGGCGCGGGATGGTGAGCCGCAAAAGCTCCAGCATGGGGAATCGGTTCTCGCGGGTATCGGGATCGCGATCGGCCAGCAGGGTGCCTATCTCCACAGCCCTGACCCCCGCTTCCAGGTATAGTTCAATGGCCAGGGTCTGGGCGATAAACTCCTCCCGGGGCACGCGGGTCAAAAACCTGGTGGCATCCACAAAAATCGCGTGACCTCCGAAAGGTTCCTGGACAGGTACCCCGCCTTCGCGCAGGAGCCCTCCCAGGTAGTGCACCTGTTTGATCCGGCTTTCCAGATAGGCATAGGTGGTGGCTTCTTCCAGTCCCTGGGCCAGGGCGGCCATGTCTCTTCCGGACATGCCCCCGTAGGTGATGTACCCCTCGAACATGATGTTGAAGGTGGTGGCTTCCCTGAAAAGGGCCTGGCTGTTCAGGGCAATGAATCCGCCCATGTTGACGATCCCGTCTTTTTTGCTGCTCATGGTCATGCCATCGGCCAGGGAGAACATTTCCCGGACGATTTCCCGGATGGAGCGGTCCTTGTATCCCTTTTCACGGACCTTGATGAAATAAGCGTTCTCTGCAAATCTGGCCGAATCAAATATGACAGGGATCCCATGGGCATCAGCAAATTCACGCACTGCACGCAGGTTCTCCATGCTCACAGGCTGACCGCCCGTGGAATTGCAGGTGATTGTCACCAGGATCATGGGGATCCGTTCCTTCCCGTATACCTGTACCACATTCTCCAGTTTGCCCATGTCCAGGTTGCCTTTGAAAGGGTGGAAACGACCTGTATCGTTGGCATCATCGATGGTGCAATCATAAGCACTGGCTTTCCGGAATTCGATATGTCCCTTGGTGGTATCAAAATGGGCGTTTCCCGGAACCACATTTCCCTCGCGGACCATGACCGAAAACAGGACATTTTCCGCGGCCCTTCCCTGGTGGGTGGGAAGCACATAAGGAAAGCCTGTGAGAGAAGTAATGGTTTCCCGGAGTTTCTCGAAGGACTGACTTCCCGCATAGGATTCATCCCCGCTCATCAGGGCCGACCATTGTTCCTGGCTCATGGCCCCTGTTCCCGAATCGGTCAGGAGGTCGATGAATACCTGTCGGCTCTTTAGGTGAAAGAGGTTGTATTTCGCCTCTTTGATCCATTGTTCCCGATCAGCCCTTGTACTGGGGTACATGGGCTCGATCATTTTTATTTTGTAGGGTTCTGCGTATGGTAACATGATGGTCTGGGCATTCTGTTGGATGAAAAATGGGGAAAAGGAAACGGGGCAGGGCCTTGCCGTGGCCAAAGGCAGCTGGCACAAATCAGCAGGCCTCAGGACCGAATTTGTCCCTTTGCTTGATATTCAGGAACAGCTTTTTCGGTGTGATAGGCAAGTGGAGTTCCATCATTTGCAAAGGTACGCTTAAGCGCTGAACAGAGAGGTCCCAGGGGGATGTTTTTGGGCATCAAGGGGCCTTCTCGCTCAGGTATTTTTGGTAGTATCGGTCGATGATCCCGGCTTTTTTCATGGATGCTTCATCCTGCCTGGCCTGGAAATCCTTCCTGGATTCCCCTTTTCTCCGGGGTTGAAATACAGGGTCTGCAGAAAGTTCGTTGAGGTAGGCTTCCTCGTAATACTTCAATACAAATAGTTCGGGGTGCACCGACCAACGGGTGAGATCACCCGCGGTGGAGATGCTGAAAAAAGAACGTCCGTTTGGATGGAAGGCCAGGTCGGTCACCGTGCCCTCAATCTCCACAAACTGATATATTTTTTCCCCGCTCGACACATCCCAGAGGATCACCGAACGGTCCGCCGACCCGGTTACCAGGTATTTCCCGTCCGGACTGAAGTCGGCTTCCATGACCATCTCGCCGTGTCCCTTCAGGAGTAGGCGCATGGTGGAGGTTTCCCATTCATACAGGCGCACCGAATGGTCTTTGGAACAGACGGCCAGCAAGTGGCCATCCGGACTGAACTTCAGGTCGTAAATATCCCCGGTGGGTCCCTGCAGGGTGGAGATCACCTGCCGGGATTCCAGGTTCCAGATCTTGATGGTCAGGTCATTGCTTCCGCTGGCAATCAACCGGCTATCCGGAGCAAAGCAGACGCACATGCAGATATCTTCGTGGCCCCGCATATGTTCGCTGATTTGGTTCTTCTGCACATCCCACAGCAGAAAGGTTTTATTCATGGCGGAAGATACGGCCCATCGTCCATCGGGACTGAACTCCGCATTCCAGATGGTGGTGGCATGTCCGTTCCAGTCGTGCAGGTGATTCCCGCTTCTGTCCCATAATTTGATGGAACTATGTCCGGCCGACAGAAGGGTTTCCATGTCCGGGGTCATGTCCAAGGCATGTATCGCTCTGTAATGGGCACCGGTCACCTCCAGGGCATAGGATTTTGGTGTTACAGGGAAGGCAGGCAGGTTTCGGGGTCCATGATCCGGAAGCTGCCATCTGTGAAACCCGCCAGCAGGAGGGACCCATCGGGGCTAAAGTGAATGGTGCTGGGCGGCACTTTGAAGATCTCCCTGTGGAGCACATAGGATCCATCCTGGCCCGATGCCTGGGTGGGCAGTCCCCATACAAGGACCGCCAGGACCATATTTCGATATAGGGGGCGCAAAGCTGAAATATACCCATTTCACTGAAAATACCCAATTGTGGGGATCAGGCTTTGAAATGGCTGCATTAGTTTTGCCGGTGAGTAATCCATTTGGAATTTTGTTTGTTATACTTGTCCGAGGGGTGAAAGGATGATTGAGATTGCAGGCACATACTTGGGAGAGTTGGTCAGGCTGGTGAATGAGATGTCGCCCTACCTGCTGTTGGGTTTCCTGGCCGCCGGTTTGCTCAGGGTGGTATTCCCCAGGAAAATCGTGGCCCGGTATATGGGACAACGAAACTTCAAATCCGTATTCAATGCCTCCCTGCTGGGAGTTCCCATGCCGCTTTGTTCCTGCGGAGTCTTGCCTGCGGGCATCGGCTTTTACAGAAATGGCGCCTCCAGGGGCTCCTCCATATCCTTTCTGATCTCTACCCCCCAGACTGGGGTGGATTCCATCCTGGCTACCTATGCCATGCTGGGACTCCCCCTGGCCATTATCCGGCCCTTTGTGGCCCTGTTCACCGGGGTTCTGGGGGGACTGCTGGGCAATGCGGCCGATGATGGTCCTGATGATCAAGGTTCCAGGGAAGGGGCTGAAGAGGCCCATCCGCGCACGGCAAAGGAATTGTTCAGGTACGGTTTTGTGGAGCTGATCCAGGACATCTCCAAATGGTTGATCATCGGGATGCTTGTGGCAGCATTGCTTTCCATATTGATCCCTGCAGACTTTTTTACCAGCACCATATCCAGTGAATACCTGGCCATGTTTTTGATGCTCCTGGCTTCCGTTCCCCTATATATCTGTGCCACCGGTTCCATCCCCATTGCAGCAGTGTTGCTGATGAAGGGGTTGTCGCCCGGTGCAGCCCTGGTGCTCCTGATGGCAGGACCTGCCACCAATATTGCCACCATGGCTGTGATCGGCAATACACTGGGGAAGCGTTCCCTCTGGGTATACCTGGTCAGCATTGTGGGAGGGGCCTTATTTTTTGGAATGCTGGTGAACGAGCTTTTGCCCAGGGAGTGGATCACTGGAGCCATCCCCCATTTCAGCGGGGATCACATGCATGAGCACCCGGCTGGTTGGTTCAGCAAAGCTGCTTCCGTGGTACTGGGTCTGTTGGTAGTAAATGGGTATATACAGAAATTTCGTGCCCGACGCCTGGAAAGACAGAGGGACATTCAAAAAGAAAAAGCCATGAAAAATGAAATAAGAAAATACAGGGTGGAAGGCATGACCTGCGATCATTGCAAAGCCACAGTGGAAAATGGATTGAAGAAACTTAAGGGAATCTCAGAAGTGCTGGCCGACCGGAACACCGGAGTGGTCTCGGTGCAGGCAGAGTCCGATCATGAAGAAGAAATCAAAGAGGCGGTAAGTCGCTTGGGTTATACCTTCGCTGGGAAGCTCTAGTGCATGACCTTGAATGATTTACATAATGGCGATTCAGCCACCATTTCACGCGTCAGGGGCCGGGGAGCGTTCCGCAAGCGGCTGACAGAAATGGGTTTTATCAGGGGGAAACAGATCACCGTGCTGAAGTCAGCCCCCCTCAAAGATCCTGTGGAATACAGGATCCTGGACAGCAATGTTTCTCTTCGAAGAAGTGAAGCTTCCCTGGTGGAAGTGGTCTCCGGGGAGGATCTGAATGATCTGAGGGTGGATGTTCCCGGGAGGATTTCCGGATCCATTCACAAGGGACCTTTCGTGCCACGGCCAGGGAAAGTGATCGAAGTAGCCCTGGTGGGGAATCCCAATAGCGGCAAGACCACGCTTTTTAACAGGGTCTCCCGGTCCAGGGAGCATGTGGGCAATTATCCCGGGGTCACGGTGGATTCCAAGGAGGCGGTTTTCCACCACGGGGGCTATACCTTTCGCATCACCGATTTGCCAGGCACCTATTCCCTGTCGGACTTCTCCAGTGAGGAACGTTTTGTCCGGGAGCATATACTCCTGAAAAAACCCGATGTGGTGGTCAACGTGGTGGATGCCAATAACCTGGAAAGGAACCTTTACCTGACCAGTCAGCTCATCGATATGGATGTCACCGTGGTTCTTGCCTTGAACATGTATGACGACCTCCTGGAAAAGAAGGATAAGCTGGACCTGGATCTTTTAAGTAAACTGTTGGGGATCAGGGTCGTCCCCACCATCAGTCACCGTGGGAAGGGCATTTTTAGACTGCTGAACCATGTGATCAGGGTGTTTGAGGACCGGGATCCCGATATCAGGCACATCCATATCAACTATGGCGAAGAGCTTGAGCAATCGGTGCAGAGGTTGCAGGAACTGATCAGGCTGACCCCCGAACTGACAGATCACTATTCGTCCAGGTTTCTTTCCCTGAAATTGCTTGAGCGGGATGATAATTGTGCCTTTATCATGTCCGGAGCCCCCAACTTCATGGAGATCAAGGATGCAGCCAGGGAGGAAGGTAACAGGATCAGATCCCTGTTCAAAGAAGAAGCGGATACCCTGATAACCGATGCCCGCTATGGTTTTGTGGCCGGGGCCCTCAAGGAGACCATGAAGAAGAGCGGGACCAATCCCGGATTTACCCGATCCCAGCGCATCGATCGCATACTTACCCACAAATACCTGGGACTGCCCATTTTTCTGGGATTTCTCTGGTTGATGTTTCATGCCACATTTACCCTGGGTGACTATCCCATGCGCTGGATCGAATCCGGGGTGGACCTGCTGGGCACCTATCTGCAGGTGCAGATGGCCCCGGGGATCTTCCGGGATATGCTGGTGGACGGGGTGATCGGTGGAGTGGAGGGAGTGTTCCTTGTCCAGTCAAGGGCAGCTTCTATTTCACGGGCCCTGCCATCAGATGTCTGACCCCTCTTTTGTGGTAGCATGCCATCCAGCTTGCGGA
>CBDTYO010000119.1:0-10499 GCA_965364615.1 uncultured Bacteroidia bacterium | reverse complement strand
GTCAGCTCCGCCTTGGCCTGAAGGGGTGTATGCACCGTATAAAAGGAAAGGTAGAGCAAGAAGGGTTCTTCTCCACTGGATTCCAGAAAGTGAATGGATTCGTCGGTAAGCCTGTCGGTGAGGCACTCCCCCTCGGGGCCACTCTCCAGCCGGGGATTTTCGTAAGGGCTGAAGTAGCCGCCCCGGGGATGGCCCACGCTCCAACCCCCTTTGTTGATATCAAATCCCTGATGTTCGGGCCAATAGATGGAATCTTCACCCAGGTGCCACTTTCCGGCAAAAAAGGTGGTGTACCCGGCCTGTTTCAAGGCTTCCGCAATGGTGGTCTCCTCCAGTTTCATTTCCAGTTCGAAGGGCCTGGACAAAAGCTTATCGCAGGGCAATCCGGGATTGTAGACCTGTCGTCCGGCGATCCAGTCGGTGACCCCGATCCTGGCCGGGTACTTTCCGGTCATGATGCTGGCCCTGGTGGGGGAGCACACCGGACAGGCCGCATAGGCACTGGTAAAACGCAGGGATTCACCCGCAAGCCGGTCGATGTTCGGGGTTTCATGAAAACTGCTGCCATAGCACCCCAGGTCGGTCCACCCCAGGTCGTCCACCAGGATGAATACAAAGTTGGGCCGGACCGGGGTTTCAGGAGACAGGGTACATGAATAAACAGCAAGCATGAGCAGGGCAGGAAGGGCAAGAAGGGAGCAGTTTTTACATTTCATATTCAATGCTTTGATTTGGTATATGATGCAATTAGATCTGGATCTGCATGGAGCGGCCCACCGATCTGATATGATCGGCTGCCAGTTTGTATTCCTCATCGGTTTGGAGATGTTCCATCATCAGAGGCACATCCCTGAGGCTGGATAGTTCCTGCAGGAAAATCCGGTAATCGAGCGCCCCCAGGCCCGGCCGGAGTTCATCCAGCTGAGGAATGTAGTTATCCTCCCGCAGGGTAATGTCTTTGGCATGACAACTTTTCAGATGGGGGCCCAGCTTGGTAAACATCTCCCTGATCAGTGGCCCGTTGTTGTAAAAATCCTGCGGTGAGGTGATCATATTGACGGGATCGAGATGTACTCCGAAAGCCTTCCGGTCAATGGCTTTGATCAATTGCAGGTAAGTGGCAGTAGAGTATGGGAAGGACCAGGGCATGGCTTCCAGTGCAAAACAGGTGCGGTTTGGGTTTACGGCGTCAATGATCTTTCGGGTGGACTCCACCACCTGGTCAAACACCGCTTCGGTCATGTTGTCCGGATGAGGACCTGCCCAGTGCTCCGGGTTTTTTGAGCCACTGATATTCACGCAGCACCTGGCTCCCACCTGTTCGGCCAGCTCCAGTGCGCCCATGCATTTTTCCATGGCCGCTTGAGCTTCCTTCGGATCCGGGGAAATGGGATTGCTCCAGGCTCCCACCTCGGCAATGACCACGTCGGCCTTCCTGGCTGCCTGTTCCAGTGCCCTGACCGCCTCCTCGCTGGCACCTGGTTCCAGGGGACAATAAGCGGCCCTGTACCCGCGATCCCTTAGCGATGCGATCCAAGACTCAGGTCCCTCATAGGGACCAAAAACAGGCCCTCCCAGCCGGACGTATGCATTTTTTTTCGGGGCTCCCATGATTTTCTGTGGTGTGAGATGAACCGCAGCCACGCCTGTACCCAGGGTCCTGATATAAGTACGTCGCTTCATAAAAACCGGCTCATTCCATTTGCTCTTCAATATATAAATATCTTTCGGCAATCGGTTCAGAACCCTTAATTAAGTATCTTTAAAATACATCTAAAACACGTGTATGATGAAAAGATCTGGTTTAACACTTTCCACGGTCCTGTGGCTGTTCACAGGCATCGCCTGCTCCATCCTGCTTTCTTCCTGTACCCGCTCACTTCCCGCATCGGCTACAGGGGAAAAGGCATCGTGGCAGACCATACTGGAAGAGGATCTCCATATGCTGGGACACCGGAACTGGATCCTGGTGGTGGACAAGGCCTTTCCGGAGCAATCTTCTCCGGGCATGAAATACCTCTATGTGGATCAGGACCTCCTATCCACCCTGGAGCAGGTGCTGGAAAAAGTGGAAGCCAGCAGCCATGTGAAGCCGGTCATTTACCAGGACAGGGAGCTCACCTTCATCACCGAGGAGCAGGTGGAAGGCATTGCCGCTTTCCGCTCAGAAATGGGAGCGGTCCTTGCAGGCAGGGATGTGAAAACCCTCCTTCACGAGGAAGTGTTTCAGATGCTGGACGAGAGTTCCTCCCTTTTCAGGGTTCTGGTGATCAAAACCAAAACCGCACTGCCCTATACCTCGGTATTTCTTCAGCTGGATTGTGCCTACTGGAGTCCTGCCCAGGAGCAAGTGCTGAGAGAAATCATGCAGTGAGCCATTGGTAGCTGCATCCCTGTTTGAAATGCATGGTCTCGGTGGGTGCAAGGTGTTTATTCAGCTGAACGGATAACTCTTTCATACCGAATTCTTCGGTGCTCCCGTGGTTGACCACCACCAGGGGCCGGCCCGAATCTGCAGCAAAAGTGGTTTGTTTCCAGGTACTTACAGAATCATCTATGGCAATGGCCAGGTCCATGTCCAGGTCCATGTACTGGACGGGATCACAAATGCACCCCGTACCCAGTCCCACCGAGCTCACCGGGAAATTTTCATCTCCGTAAAAGGCCACTCCGGGCTGACCCACACCTTCAAGTTTTGCAGCGATCTGCCTGGCCACTTCCATGGCAGGCCTGGTTTCAATGCCATAGACGTTGTAGTAGGTTCTCGATCTGATCAGGGCTGAGTCCTTAAAACCCAGGGCCCTGCCAAAAGCAAAGGGGATGCCGTACTGCCCGATCTTATCCAGCACATCGTGACAGCGAATGACCACCATCCCATTCTCTTCAATCCATTGTTTCTTGGCCGCCACCTGCTCCAGGTACAGCTCTTTCGCCGGGGAAGGGGCTCCCAGGTGATCCCATTTCGTTTCCTCAAGATCGCGGTGGGTATAGAAGGTGGGCTCATGCACCACCATGGTATTCACTCCCTGGCTGAGCGCCTCCTTGAGCGTACGCCAGTAGGGCATCCAGGCAGTACCGATCCTGCTGATCCTGGTATCGGGATCGCCGACGATCACCTTGTCCACAGAAGGTTCATCCACCTCAATGAGGGAACGCAGGTAATCGTTCAGATCCCTTGCTGTTTCAATTCCTGAATGGCCCCTGGCAAAAATCGAATCAGGGAATGTCTGGATCCCCAGGGCGGCAGCCCCTGCCAATCCGACAAATTTTCTCCTTTTCATTTTTCGTTGGTTTGATGGTTCGTGATTGAATGCTGGTTCAGGGTTGCAACTGCCTGAGGAGCTTATCCGGCAAAACAGGGGTGGCACCGTGCCGGGAACAAACGAAGGCAGCCACTTCGGTGGCCGTCCGATGGATATGTTTCAGCGGCAGGCCATTGAGGGTGCCGGCCAGCAGCGTGGCCGTGAATGAATCCCCTGCACCCACGGTATCGGCGATCTCCACAGGGGGCACCTCACTGCGGGAGCTATCGTCCGGGGTCATTAACCAGCTTCCCTGGCTCCCTTTCGTATAGGCAATGAGCCGTAGCTGATACTCCTGCAGGAGCCTGCCAAGGATCTCTTCCTCACTGCCCTGAAAGTTCAGAAAGCCTGCCAGTACCGGAAGTTCATCCTCGTTCAGTTTTAGCACATTGCAAAGTTCCAGGGAACGCACAAGGGTTTTCCTGTTATAGAAAGATTGGCGCAGATTGATGTCATAGACCCTCAGGCACTCCTTTCTGGTGGCCTCCAGAAAGCGCTGTATGGTGCCTCCCGATACCTGGTTTCGCTGGGCAAGGCTCCCGAAACAGACCGCTTCCACTTCTGCGGCCAGCGATTCCAGCTCCTGGGTCCAGGCGATATAGTCCCAGGCCACATTCTCATGAATGGTATACGTGGGAATGCCTTCTTCGGCCAGTTCTACGCTTACCGTACCGGTGGGATATTCTGGGTGGATCTGGATATATTGCCGGCCCAGTCCCAGTTGGCTCATGACCCGGAGAATCTCCTCCCCATCCCGGTCCTTGCCAAGTGCACTGACCACATGGGCATCAAACCCTGCCTGCATGGCATGAAAGGCAAAATTACAGGGGGCTCCCCCCAGCTGTTTTCCCTGTGGCAACAGGTCCCAGAGTAATTCACCGATCCCGGCGATCTTTTTGGCTTGGGTCTTCATGGTTTTGGCTTTCTAATCCTACAAAAGATAGCACTATTCTCTAAATTTTTTGCCCTTGCATGGGCTTTTTCCTTTTGGGAAGGAAAAGGCCTCACATGGTTATGAAGGAAAATTTCAATATGTTTGTTTTGTGTCTTCTTCGTACGTTTCCCTTGGCTAAATAAAACCCTACCATGTCCACTGCTCATATCATCATCATTGTCGTAGCAGCAGTATCCCTGCTTCTTTTAATGGTGCTGAAGTTCAAGATCAGCGCCTTCATCTCCCTCCTGATTACCTCCATGTTCGTAGGCATACTATCCGGCATGCCCCTCCAGGAGATCATGGTGAGCATTCAAACGGGCATGGGTGGTACGCTGGGCTTTGTGGCGGTGGTGGTGGGATTGGGAGCCATATTCGGACAGATCCTGGAAAGCTCAGGAGGGGCTGAGTCCCTGGCACACCACCTGGTCAAACAGTTCGGCACCGACCGTGCCTCCTGGGCCATGGTCCTCACAGGATTTATTGTGGCCATTCCTGTTTTTCTGGATGTGGGACTGGTCATCCTGGCTCCCATCATCTATGCCCTTTCGAGGGATACCAAAAGATCACTTCTGTATTATGGGATCCCCTTGCTGGCCGGTCTGGCAGTAACACACAGTTTTATGCCACCCACCCCGGGACCCATTGCGGTGGCTGAGATCCTGGATGCCCAGCTGGGCTGGGTCATCCTCTTTGGCTTCATCCTGGGGATCCCCACGGCCATCATCGCAGGTCCGGTATTTGGAAAGTATATTTCCCGCAAGATCGATATCCAGCCTCCCAAAGAGATGATGGTGAGTAATGGCCCCACGCTGGCTCCGGGAGAAAAACTGCCTTCCTTCCGCTCCATTGCCCTGATCATTGCCGTGCCACTGGTCCTGATCCTGGTGAATACCTTTACCTCCGTATTGGTCGATAAAGAGGTACTTCCGAAAAACCTTGTCTCGGACATCATGATCTTCATCGGACACCCCTTCAGTGCCCTGATCATTGCTGCATTGCTGGCCATTTATTTCCTGGGGATCCGCAGGGGCAAATCCAGGCAGGAACTGCTCGATCTGAGCAGCAAAGCCCTGGGCCCTGCAGGAATCATCATCCTGGTCACAGGGGCAGGGGGTGTGCTGAAACAGATCCTGGTGGACAGCGGGATTGGGGAAATGATGGCCAACTCCATATCAGATTCTGCCATGCCACCCATATTCCTGGCCTGGGTGCTGGCAGCCATTGTGAGGGTCACCCAGGGATCTGCCACGGTGGCCATGATCACGGCGGCAGGCATCATGGCACCCGTACTGAGCTTCATAGAACCCAGCGCGCCTGAGCTGGCGCTGATCGTCATATCCATTGCTTCGGGGGCCACCCTGCTTTCGCATGTCAACGACAGTGGATTCTGGCTGGTGAGCAAGTATTTTGGGATGGACGAAAAACAAACCCTCCGGTCCTGGACCGTGATGGAATCCATCATTGCCATTTGCGGACTGGCCTTTACCATGCTGGCCAGTATTTTTGTATAAGGTCTATTTACCGGGTTTCATCCATTCCACCTTCAGGCGGGGTTCGTGGACTTCACCCAATATCTTTCCATACAATTCGGGTCTGCGGGCATTTTTATACCGGTGTCCACCGGCCAGCTCCAGCTTGTCGGGGGTACAGCGGGCCACCACCACTTCATCGCCCATGGAGCTGCATTCGGCCAGGATCTCTCCATAGGGATCCAGGATCATGGAATTGCCGTTTTTCAATTGGTCGTCGTCAGGCCCTATGGGATTGGAAAATACCACATAGATGGCATTGTCATAGGCACGGGCCGGCAGCCAGCGCATGAGCCATCCCCTTCCCTTGGGCCCTTCAAACTCTTTTCGCAAAGCTTCCGGATCCTTTTCCCTGTTGTCCCAGAACCCGCGGTCCACCCATCCCCGGCCCGGCATGGGCGAAGGGGTCAGTCCGGTTACATGGGGCATGAAGATGACTTCCGCGCCCAGCAATGTGGTGGCCCTTACATTTTCGATCACATTGTTGTCATAGCAGATCAGGATGCCGCATTTGCATCCATGCAAATCAAAAACCACATACTCCTCCCCGGGGGAGAGATGCGGGGAGATGAAGGGATGGAGCTTGCGAAATCTGGCCACAAATCCGTATCCGGTCACACAAACATAGGTGTTGTAAAGCTTTCCCTCTTCCTTCTCCACCAATCCGGCCAAAAGTGCCACATTGTATTTTGCCGCGATACGGATCAGCTCCCTGGTGCTTTCGCCCGATGGAACTTCCTCGGCCAGGTCAAAAATTTCCTGCTCCGGGAGCTTTCTTAAGAAACTGTAGGAAGTAATGCACAGTTCATGGAAACTGACCACATTGGCTCCTTTTTCAGCCGCCTCGGCGGTGAGGGCTTCGATGCGTGACAGGTTATACGGCTTGTCTCCGTTCCGGGTCTGGAATTGTGCGGTGGCTATGTGGATCTCTTTCATGGGACTTATTGCTGAAGTATACCATTTACTCAGTATATTGAGTAAATTTACTCATTAATTGAGCAAGTTTTTGTCTCAGATTTGAACACCTCCCTATGACGCCAGCATTTGCCCGCACCACCCTCCAAAAAGCCCTGAAAAAAGCAGGTGGGGTGTTGACCGAGCACCTGGACCGAAGCCATAAAACCACAGTCAAGGAAAGCATCAGCTCCGTGGTGACCGAATCCGACCTGGCCTCGGAAAAGGCCATACTGGAGGTGCTGGATGAGGCCCCGGAACAATTCAATGTGATCACCGAGGAGTCGGGTTTGATGGACAGGCAATCTGGGTATACCTGGGTAGTGGATCCGCTGGATGGTACTTCCAATTTTGCGGCGGGTCTGCCCTGGTTCGGGGTTATCATTGCCCTGTTCAAAGGAAACAGTCCTGTCTTGGGCGGGATGTACCTTCCGGTGGACCAGCAACTTTACCTGGCGGAGGCCGGAAGGGGTGCCACTTGCAACGGCGAAGCCCTCGGGCTCACAAACTCCACCGATCTCTCGGAGCACCTGGTGGCCTATTCCTTCGATTTCAACGAAGATCCGGCAAAGACCCGGTCCGAAATGGAGATCATGGCCCGCCTGTCGAGGAAGGTGAGAAATATCCGGTCCACCAATTCCCTGGTCGATTTCTGCTATGTGGCCGAAGGAAAGCTGGGAGCAGCCATGAACCAGACCACCAAAATATGGGACATTGCGGCCCCCTGGCTCTTGATCAGGGAAGGGGGCGGAAAGGTCACGGACATCCGGGGACAGGAAATCACATTTGATGTTTCTCCCCGGGGGTTCGATCACAATTATACCATTCTTGCCTCGGGAGCCGGATTGCATGAACAATTATTGAAAACCATGAATCTGAAATAACTTTCATCCATGAATCTACTTCGACTACTTCCTGTCATATGGTCCTTCGGTCTGCTGGCAGCCCACTTTTCAAGGGCAGATATGTTTCCGCTGGTGATCCTCAGCCTGGCCATCCCTTTCCTGCTCTTTTTGAAAAGGGCCTGGGTGGCCCGAAGCATTCAGGTCCTGCTGATTCTGGGTGCGGCCGAATGGATCCGGGCCATGTTCGGATACATCGAGATCCGGAAATCCACCGGGGAAGACTGGGGACGGCTGGCCATCATTCTCATGGCGGTGGCCCTGCTTACGGCCTGTTCCGGTCTGGTATTCCAGGGAAAATCATTGAAAATCAGGTATAAACTAAAAACCGCTGAGAAATGAAACCTGGGGTACTTACGGGCCTGGTTTTGGCTGCCCTGCTGTCAGGATGCCAATCAAATGTTGGTGTTGAAACTGAAAAACAGAAAAAAGAAGAAATGAAGATAAATGTATACCAGGTATTTACGCGCCTGTTTGGGAATACCAATACCACCAACAAGCCCTGGGGCACCCTGGAGGAGAACGGGGTGGGCAAATTCAATGATTTCACCGACGAAGCCCTGGAGGGAATCAAGGAACTGGGCATGACCCATATCTGGTACACGGGGGTGCTGCACCATGCCATGGTCACCGACTATTCGGAATACGGGATCCCGGGCGACGACCCGGATGTGGTCAAAGGCAGGGCCGGTTCACCCTATTCGGTGAAGGATTATTACAATGTGAATCCCGACCTGGCCACCGATCCCTCCAGGCGGCTCGAAGAATTTACAGCCCTGGTGGAACGCACCCACCGGCACGGAATGAAGGTGATCATCGATATTGTCCCCAACCACGTGGCCAGGGTCTATCATTCCATCACCCTTCCGGAAGGGGCTGAAGACTTCGGGGCTTCCGACGATGTGTCCAGGGAATACCTGAAGGACAACAATTTCTACTACATCCCGGGACAGCCTTTCCGTGTGCCTGAGTGGCGGGATGGTTATCAGGTCCTGGGGGGTGAGAATCACCCAAAGGCCGATGGATTCTTCAGGGAGGATCCTGCCAAATGGACCGGGAACGGATCCAGGAGTCCCCAGCCGGACATGAATGACTGGTACGAGGCGGTTAAGGTGAACTTCGGGATTGCCCCCGACGGAAGCAAAGAGTTCGAAGAACTCCCGGCCGGCTTTGAGCACGAAACTTACCAGGTCCATCACGAATTCTGGCAGGATAAACAGGTGCCTGACTCCTGGACAAAGTTCAGGGACATTGCCCTCTACTGGATCGGCAAAGGGGTGGACGGCTTTCGCTATGACATGGCCGAAATGGTACCGGTGGAGTTCTGGAGTTATATGAACAGCGCCATCAAGATGGCGAAA
The DNA here is from genome assembly GCA_965364615.1 of uncultured Bacteroidia bacterium. Lineage (GTDB taxonomy): Bacteria > Bacteroidota > Bacteroidia > Bacteroidales. The sequence continues at coordinate 1,514 of CBDTYO010000119.1, read as the reverse complement.
CCTGAGGCTTTTCTGCTGGCAGAGATCTACCAGCCGCAGATCTACCGCGAATACCTGCAGAAAGGGAAAATGGATTACCTCTACGACAAGGTGCAATTGTATGACACCCTCAAGGCCATCATGCAGGGGCATGGCAGCACCAATGCCATAGTGGACATTCAGAACGACCTGGCAGACATTGAGCACCACATGCTGCATTTTCTGGAAAACCACGATGAACAGCGCATTGCCAGTCCGGATTTTGCCGGTGATGCCCGCATGGGAATGCCGGCCATGGTGGTCTCGGCCACCATCTCCACCTCCCCCACCATGTTGTATTTCGGACAGGAGGTGGGTGAGCCCGGAGCCGAAGATCCGGGATTTGGTGCTCCCTCCCGGACCTCCATTTTCGACTATATCGGAGTCCCGCACCACCAGCGCTGGATGAACGGGGGAAAATTCGACGGGGCTGCCCTGACACCTGTTGAAAAGGAACTCCGGGCCTTCTATGCCAGGCTGCTGAAGTTTACCAGAAACAGTGAGGCCCTTACCGGCCAATACCGGGAGATCCACAGCCACAACCGGGCCCACACCCAATGGTACAACGACCGGGTGTTTTCCTATGTCAGGTGGAAAAACAATGACATGTTGCTCGTGGTGACCAACTTCGATGGAGAAGAAACATTTGGCTTTGAGCTAGGCTTGCCGGAAGAAATCATTGAAGCCTGGCAGCTGCAAGAAGGAGTCTATCCACTGAGGGATGTTCTTGGAGACCGAAGACTGGAGCTCAGAGTGGAACAGGGAAAAGCCTCATGCAGGATCGATATCGCCCCGCTGGAGTCACTGATCCTTGAGGTGTTGTAGCTAGCATTATTTTCTTATATTGTAAGGCCCTGGAATAACAGAGCTAACTATTTTTAGCTGTGAAATTTGTACGTGCTCTATGATACGGGATGCCATACAATATTTTCACCAACAATCCGCAAAAAGGAAGGTTCAGGCAAAGATAATAGCCCTTTTTGGAGTCCTGATCCTTTTCAAGGCAAATTCTCTATGGGCTTCTCTGCCCAATGAGCAACCGGATCTATCCACAGCCTATCAGCACTTACGCTTTCAGAGCATTACTGACAAGGATGGTTTATCCTTTTTCAGGGTACGGGTCATGGCACAGGATGCCTATGGTTTCATGTGGTTTGGGGCTGACAACGGTTTGGATCGCTTTGACGGACATCATATTACACAATTCAGAAACATTTCCGAAGATCCTTTGGGTTCTGAGCGTTCTTTGCAGGGGACCGTCAGTTGCCTGCTGTCCGATCCCGAGAAAGAGAGGATCTGGATCGGAACCAGGGAGGGGGGACTTTCCTACATCAATGTTCAGACTTTCCGGATCACCAGAATCAATCTCGGTCCCTATACCGATATCAGAACCATGGCCTGGGATCATCGGGGAAAAATTTGGTTGGGTGCGCAAAACGGATTGCTTCATTTCGATCCGCCGTTCTGCCTCTGTCGTCAACAGACGCATGATCGGG
>CBDTYO010000118.1:0-10501 GCA_965364615.1 uncultured Bacteroidia bacterium | reverse complement strand
TCGCCAACGTGGTGCCGCCCGCGTCCTCGGCCGCCTGCGCCACCGGTGCTGCCGTCGAGTACGCCGTGTTGCACCTCGAGGTCGATCATGTGGTGGTGGTCCTGGGCGCGGATCACCAAAAAGTAAGACAGGCCCTTGGTGACAGATCCGTCAAATTTTGCCACAACAAGGAACATGAAAAGGGCATGTTTTCATCCGTGATCTGCGGCCTCAGAGCCTTGCCCGAAAATGCCGGAACTGCCCTGATATACCTGGGCGATCAACCCGGAATTCCTCCAGCTGTTACCAATGCAGTGATAGATGCATACAACAATGAACTCTTCGGGATCGTGATTCCGGTATACAAGGACAGGCGCGGTCATCCTTTGCTGGTGGACCTGAAATACCGGAGGGAAATTGAGAATCTCGACCTGGAACAGGGCCTCAGGGCTCTGCGGCACCACTTCCCCCAGGATGTACTTGAGGTGGAAGTGGATGAACCGGGCATCCTGGTGGACATTGACACCCAGGACGATTACAAGAAAGTAAGCCAATAAGACCAGCCGGTCAGTTGACCGCTTTCAGGATGCCGAGTACCAGGAAGGCAGTCAGCAAGAGAAAGACCACGATCCAAAGCCACAAGAAGCGCTTGCGGGTTTGCTCCATCCGTTCACTCTGGTCCAATACACCCGATTGTAAGTCGGACAGATATGCTTTTAATTTCCTTAAGCCCAGGAGGCTTGTGACTTTCAAGGTACCATAGATAAATAAAAACACGGCCACCATCAACCCAGCAAACAATAGTTTGTTGTGGATCACATAGCTGCCATTGTCATTATCCACATACAAGTTCAAATTGATCATCATGATAATGGCTGCCAACGTAGCCAGGAACAGCCAGATCTCGTAAGGTTTCCGGTAAAACCACAGTTGCTTTTGAATCAAGTTCTGGAGGGTCTCACTGTAGTTGTTGATTTCCCTGAATTTATAAAATACATCCATGCTGAATACCAGGCTTCCAATGGTGATGGCCAGCTGAGCGATGAGGATCCATATCATGGCTGAATTATTCTGATAGCCAGCCAGATTTAAGGAAAGCAGGATGATGTTCACCAAATGTATGGCCCCGTAAAATATCAGGTTAAAGTACATGCTCCTGTTTCCTTTCAGTGTTCTTTCATTCAGATATTGCGTAATCATGTCTCGGTCTGTTTTTTCTTCCCTGAACATCCGGTCACTTCCCTTCTGCCACAAATGAATGAGTTCGTCGTTTTTCATACTTCCGTGGTTTGCAAATTCAACTGCGCTTTCAGCTTCTCTTTGATCCTTACCAGGCGTACACTCACATTTTTGGTACTGATCCCGGTGATCTCAGCTATTTCACTGTAGGAACATTGCTCCAGATAGAGGAAAATAATGGTCTTGTCCAGGTCATTGAGGTTTGAAATCTGTTTGTATAACAATTTAATCCTGACCTCCTCTTCCCGGTCTTCCAGGGATTCATCGGAGATCTCCAGTGCATGCTCGTTCAGGTGTGTGTACTTCACTTTTCTTGCCCTCAGACCCAACATGGCCGTGTTCAGGGCCACCCGGTACATCCATGACTGGAATTTTGCATCGCCGCGAAAGGTTGGATAAGACTTCCAGAGCTGAAAAATGATTTCCTGTTTCAGATCCTCCTTGTCCTCCTCAGCAGCGTAGAGTTTACAAATCTTGTAGATGATCCCCATGTGGGTATATACCATCTCCACAAAATATGCTTTGTCAGGTACCTGCTTGCTCAACACCTTGAGATTTATAACCTATTAGTTACCAAACGGAGTCAAAAACTACATATGAAAGGGATTTTTTACGGATCCAGTGCAGAAATCAGTTCACTGACATCCTCCGGGGTATTAAATACATTGATGGAAATTCGAATGTTATTTCCTCTCAGAGAGACAAATACCTTTCTTGCCTGCAATTCTCCTACCAACGCCTCTCCCCGGGTGCCTCCCGGCAGTGGCAGGCCCAGCAGATGGTGGGCCCGGTAGACTTCATCATCCACAGGTACATTTTTGCCAAGGAAATGATGGATCAGGGGTTCCCCCAGCACGCGCGCGTATTCCTGAATGTCATCGATGCCCCATTCCAGCAATTGCCTGAGGGCCTCCTCCAGCATGGGCATCAGAATAAAGTTGCTGCTCTGTCCCACATCAAAACGCACGGCTCCCTGTTTATATCCCTCTTCATATCGGGTGAGCCGGTCGAATCGTTCCGAATTGGGCCTGGTCATCCAGGACTCTTCAAGGGGAACGCCCTCATTGAAGTCCTCATGTATGTAGCCAAGGGCCGTGGAGTAGGGTCCCATCAACCATTTATAAGCCGCACATATCAATGCGTCGATATGACAAGCCTGCACATCGATGGGCAGCGCTCCAACAGATTGTGATCCATCTACCACAAACCTGGCACCCAATTCCCGGCACCTGGCTCCAATGGCTTTCAGATCAAACCTGGTTCCGTTCATCCAATGTACAGATGCCATCACCACGAATGCTGTATCCCTGTTGATGGCCTCCAGGATCCTTTCATTCCAGTCCTTTCCCTTGAGGGGGATCTCCTCCCTCCTGGCTACCACTTTCAGTTCAGCTCCGTGATCTTTGCACCAGCGCTTGGCGGTATAATAGCAACTGGGAAACTCCTCAGAAATGGTCAGGGCATGCTGTCCCTTTCTGCATGGAATATTACGGATCACCGAATTCATCCCATAGGAGACAGCCGGCATGACCGCTACCTGGGCAGGATCGGCGTTTACCATCCTTCCGAATTTCTCCCTCACTCCCACCACCCCGGTAAAAAAATCCGCGGGTGTGATGGAGGTGGGATTGCGTTTTTGCCTCATGCCTTCGATTCCTTTCTCCTCCACGGATCTGAGAAGGGGCGACATATAGGCGCAGTTCAAATAATGCAGCCCATCCGGCAATTGAAAAAGGTGTTTCTGGCAATTCATTTCAGTACTGTATATCTGTTGTGCCTGATTTCAGGCTCCTTCAATGAGGATCGTATCACATTCTGATGCTGAAAGCCGGTGACCCAGGATCTCCTGGTACTCCGGGGAGGTATACCATGCTTCGAAATCATCTCTGGTCTCGAAACGAATCAAAACAGCCCTGCTGTAATCCCAGGTCCCTTCCAATACATCAGGTCTTGAATCCACGGCCAGATAGCTTCCTTTATACTTTCTGAATACCTCATCGCTGCCATCCAGGTAGCTTTGATATTCCTGTACATCTTTGATCCTGATGCTGGCCATAAAATAGATACCCATGGTTTCTAAAGTTCCCTGATGAATATATTTTTAAACTTTATCTTCAACTCGTCATGGCTATGTAACTGAAAGGCAATGCATCCCAATGTTCCGGAACCCCTGCTTCCATGTAACTCATCGTCCAGGATCCCCGAGGCGTCGAAGTCGGTCACCGGATTCCCGTTCACCCAGGTTTTCACCTGCAGGCCCTGACAGAAGATTTCCATGTCGTTCCAGGCTTCCGGATCATCTTCAAAGAATATCAATTGGGTCAGCAAGGCACCGGGGGGAGCTTGTTCGGGGGAAATCCGCCAGTCGGGCAGGGAGGGGTGGATCCATCTTTGTACCTGTTCTGTTTCATCATAGATCAATCCGGTCCGGTAAGCAGCAGGTCCGTGAATATCTGCTTGTGGGCCATTGAGCCATCCCCCGTTCCTGGCTCCCTCTGTATTGTCATAGCGGCTCCGGAATTGCACTCCGCTGTTGCCCGGTGATGCCCTGAATACCTGAAATTGAATTTTCAGATGAAAATCTGAAAATTCCCTGTCTGTGGCCAGCCACACATAGTCATGATCCCCATCTCCCAGGGAATTGCATACGATGCAAGCCTCCTCCACAAACCAGTATTCTTTGTCCCTGTCGGTTGGCAGGCATTGGACAGTCCAGCCCTCCAGGTCCTCTCCATTGAAAAGAGGTACCCAGTTTTGACCGTGGCAGCCAGGCAGGCCCATTCCGGTGATGTGCAGGATGCAAAAAAGAGAGAGACTCAGAGCAATTCGGGTTTGATTCATGAGGCGCGATCCTTGGGAATATTCGAATGGGGAATTTAAGGAATTTCTTCCACCGCGCTGTAAAAATGGGTGATATTTGGCAGTGACTCAGAATTACGCTAAATTTGTCCCCGCAAAAATCTGGCTCCATAGTTCAAGGGATAGAATAGCGGTTTCCTAAACCGTAGATACAGGTTCGAGTCCTGTTGGAGCTACAAGCACAAACCCTACTGCCGCAGGCAGCAGGGTTTTTTCATGAACGGCTACCAGGCTTGCCTGCGTAGTCGGAAATGGAAGAATCCTGAGGTCCGCAAAGCGGAAAGGGTTTGTATTTGGGCTGCGGAAAAAAAGGAAAGCGAGCCCCAAGGGCGAGACAGTCCTGTTGGAGCTACAAGCACAAACCCTACTGCCGCAGGCAGCAGGGTTTTTTCATGAACGGCTACCAGGCTTACCCGAGCAATCAGGCAGGTAAAGAAATATCCTAATCATGTGACTCCACATGCCAAGCCTGTTCAATCGTAAAGAGACTGGCTTTTATTTCTGTTGTCCAGTTCTTTACTTTATCTGCCAAGCCTGTTTTCATAATCTTTTCCATGTGCTCGCTTTTCATAAAGTCGGTAAATTTTTCCCTGCTCTCCCACATGGAAAATCCAGTAATCGGTCCGTCTTTTTTTTCAGGTTTCAAAGACATGCTCATCATTGCACCATCCTGCTCTTTCAGCATGGCGGAAGTCTCCTTAAGGATTTTCAATACATCATCAACGTGTTCACTTTTCGGAAAGTAATTTTCTGTTACTACAATGGGTTTTGCTTTCATTTTATTCAATTTTAAATATTAATGGATCTTTTACTATGTTTTCGTAACAAATATAGTTATTTATATCAATATCATATCTTTTACTCGAATAATATTTCATTTTTGAAGTAATATGTATAGTTTTAATACATGAAATCCACTTTAGAAATCTTAAAAGAAATCGTTCACTGGCTAGAAGAATACCAAAACCAGAAACATAGCGATGGAGGCAGCATGGAATCTTTCATTATCTGGTTGAATTCTCAGTTGTTTTCTGAAAATCATGCTGAATATTCCCAACATGGTCCCGATACGCTGGATATGGAATTATCCTTCTTGCTGGTAATGCAAAGCAGGTATTATAAGGCCTATGCAAAAAAAGTATTGGGCGAATCTGAGTTAAGCTCACCTGATGGATTCAGTTTTCTCTATCACCTAAACCGTGTTGACAGTTATAGAAAGATGGAGTTGATAAAAATGCATCGACTTGAACCTCCATCAGGGATAGAGGTATTAAAAAGACTATTAAAAAAGGGATTCATTGAAGAATTTGACGATGATGATGACAAACGGGCCAAAAGGATTAGCATCACCAAAAAAGGCAAGGAGGAACTGCAGCGCTTTATGCCAAAAATGAAAGAAGTATTTCACTTAATGACGGCTCAATTGTCTCTAAATGAGAAATTACATGCAATTGGCTTTTTAAAGCAGATGAATGATTTTCACGCCGAGCATGTATCGATCCATTGAACCACTCTAATATATGCGACTTCCTATCTCCCTGAAAAAGAGCCAATAACAAAGCCCTGATTTTTGGTAAAAGATGGTATGATACAGGATTTGGATATATAAAAGTCCTTTTATATATTTGTGAAAGCCCTTTCATATATTAGGTAATCATGTCTGAAACCATAGTAAAACTGAGGTATCTGGCGGGGGCAACCCGATTTCGACGGATCAGTGAACGACTCTATGTGGAAGGTGATCGTATTTATAAGGCTGCCGGAATTGATTTTAAGGCCAGCTGGTTTTCCGTGTATTATGTCCTGGTTCTGGCAGAATATCCCCTCACGGTCATGCAAATCGCCCATCAAATCGAATTCTCACACATCACAGTAAAAAATGTGCTGAGGGAACTTGATGCAGCCGAATTGATCCAGGTCATTCCCAATCCAGCGGATAAAAGATCCAAACTCATATCCCTGGCCCCGAAAGGGAGATATCTTTTGCGGCAACTGAAACCCGCCTGGCTCGCCATGGCGGAAGCGTTGAAAAAGACATTTGATTCAGGACATCCCGATTTCCTGAATATGCTGAACCGCATTGACCTGGAACTTGAACAACATCCCCTCCATGAAGTAGTATCTGCCAACATGGATGATCCGGTGAAAATCCTCGATTACAAGCCCAGCCTGAAAAAGTTCTTTTATGAGTTGGCGGGGCCCTGGTTGGTCAAAATAGTGAACGGAAGCCTGCAAGAAGAAGACCTGGAATCGTTGTATCATCCGGATGAGGCCTATTTAAAACAGGGGGGATTTGTATTTTTTGCTTCATACAAAGACCATATAGTGGGTTGTGTCGCCCTCAATAGAATGAGCGAGGAAACCTTTGAATTTGCCAAGTTATACATGAATCCCACTTACCGGAATCTTGGCATTGCCACCAAAATGATCGAAAGGTGCATTTCCAGGAGCAAAGAAAACCACGCGACTGAATTATGGGTGCAATTCACGATGGGCATGCAACAGGCGCACCAGTTGTACTCCAAATTCGGCTTTGTGGATATGGAAGCCCCCCCTCAAATGCGGGTGTTGGAGCGAACGGAGAAAATCATGTATATGAATTTGCAGTGATGGCCTAGCTCCGGTCCTAAACCTGTCCCCAATACCGCTTCCTGAACCATAACGCCACGCTGACCAGCAAAATCAATACCGGGACCTCCACCAGCGGGCCGATCACTGCGGCAAAGGCCTCACCCGAAGCGATTCCAAATACGGCCACAGCCACTGCAATGGCCAGCTCAAAATTGTTGCTGGCAGCAGTGAAGGCAATGGTGGTGGTTTTGGGGTAATCCGCTCCGATCCTTTTGCCCATGAAAAAAGAAACCAGGAACATGATCACAAAATAAATGATCAGCGGGATGGCAATCCGGACCACATCCAGTGGAATCTTCACAATGTATTCCCCCTTGAGCGAAAACATCACAAAAATGGTAAAAAGCAGAGCCACCAAAGTCAGGGGACTGATCCTGGGGATGAATTTCCCATGGTACCAGGATTTGTCCTTCACGCGGATCAGCAGAAACCGGGTAAGGAATCCAGCCACAAAGGGTATTCCCAGGTAAATAAACACACTCTTGGCAATCTCTCCCATGGTAATATCCACCTCAAAAGATTCCAATCCCAACCACCGGGGTAACAGGGTGATGAATACATAGGCATAGAAGGAGAAGAAAAGTACCTGGAAAATGGAATTGAAAGCCACCAGTCCGGCTGCATACTCATTGTCTCCCTGTGCCAGGTCGTTCCACACAATCACCATGGCGATGCATCTGGCCAGCCCAATCAGGATCAAACCCGCCATGTAGTGCGGATAGTCCCTGAGAAAAATAATGGCCAACAGAAACATCAGCACCGGACCAATGATCCAGTTCTGGATCAGGGAAAGGAGCAGAACCTTTCTGTTCCTGAAGACATCCTTCAGTTCTTCGTACCTTACCTTTGCCAGGGGAGGGTACATCATAACAATCAGGCCAATGGCAATGGGTATGTTGGTGGTTCCCCTGCTCAGGCCATTCCAAAAATCCGCTATCCCGGGAAAAAGGTAGCCTGACAGAACCCCGACAAGCATGGCCGCAAAGATCCACAGGGTCAGGAAACGGTCAAGAAAGGACAGTTTTTTTTGTTCTTCCCCCATGCCTAAGCTTTGATATGTTCCAGGTAGAAGGAATAAAAATCCCGTTTGATTTCGTCCCTGATCCTCCTGAATTCGGAATGGATTTCTTCTTCGGAGCCGGTAGCTTCGGCAGGATCGTCAAAGCCGATGTGCAGCTGTTTCTTCACCGGGCCGGTAAAGACCGGACAATTTTCCTGTGCATGCCCGCATACAGTAATCACAAAGTCAAAAGCACTCTCCAGAAATTCATCCACCTTTTGAGGAACATGGCCGGAAAGATCAATTCCAAGCTCTTTCATTACCTCCACCGCCTTTGGATGGACCCTTTCTGCAGGGAAAGTCCCGGCACTGTATACTTCCATTTCCGGATCAAAGGATTTCAGAAAGCCTTCCGCCATCTGGCTGCGGCAACTGTTTCCGGTGCATAATATTAATATTTTCATCAACAAGCTGTTATATGTCCCGGATGCCTTACCGCAGAGACTTCGTCATTTGTCAAAGATACAAAATCCGCTCAGGAATGAGATGCAATATATACAATCCATAAACTAGGTATTCGCATTCAGGACGGACAGGTTACTGTATCAATCTCCGGAAATGACCTATGAATAATCTCCTGAGTATTCAGAAAGCTGAGATAGAAGTTGATCAAAAAAATCATCTTATGAGGATGACTGGATTTTCTTACCATTTGAAACATTTTTAGGAAAATTCTCCTGTTCTCCACGGATGCATTCAACAGAACGTATTTTATCAATCGCAAAACCAGGCCAACCCCATACCAGTCAACGGTCGTGCCCGGTATCTTAAGATCCTGCTTCTTGTCTGAATTCTCATAGTTCCTGAAAAAGGTCTCCATCCGGTGCATAAAGCTCTCCGGGGTATACAGATTCTTGAGCAGCCAGCAGATGCCCTGCCGCAATTCCTTACGACTCATGAGCTTCGGTTCAATGGTAAAGGTATTCAGTGAATTCATCTGACCGGGATCCGCACGGACAGTTGATTCCCAATCGATGTACCTTCCTTCTCTGATCATCCGCCTTTTTAGCGGAGACCCGTCCGGTGCCTGTAATGGCAACACCTGTATATTCGGTATTCCCAGCATATTAAAAAAGTCCAGTTGCTGTCTGAAGATGGATTTATCATCGTGATCAAATCCGACAATGCAACCAGCCTGAACAAGTATGCCGTGTTCATGGAACCTTTTTATATCCTCCAAGATGCTTCTCCGCAGGTTCTGCGTCTTGTTCGTTTCTTCGAGGCTTTGAAGATTCGGCGTTTCAACTCCCACAGAAACCCTGACCAAACCTGCTGCCGCAGCCAGTTCAAGAAATTCCTCGTCATGCGCAGCATCAATCGAAAGTTGAGTCATAAATGATACCGGTTTCTTTTTTTTGTTGCTCCAGCTTGTCAGAGCTTGTAATATGTCCTTGGCTTTGCTCTTAATTCCGGTAAAATTATCATCAGCGATGTAAATAATGTTTGGTTTCATGACACGCCAGAGCTGTTCAACTTCCTGAATCACTTTGTCCACCGGTTTATACCTCATTTTATTTCCAACATATTCATGCACACTGCAGAATTCGCACCTGTAGGGGCAGCCACGACTCACCTGTATAATCCCATACAGGTATTTCTTTAGAGTTGCCGGTGTAAAACAGCTTAAATCCGGTACCGGGCTTTGAGAAATATCAATTTTGCCTGTTTCCCTGTATTCTGTTTTATGTGAACCGTTTAAATAGTCCCTGAGAAACCGGGGCCATGTATTTTCAGCCTCCCCCAGGATCAGCACATCAGAAAACGGCCTCCATCTATCCGGACTGAAGGTAGCCGGTGAACCGCCACAGACAATCAGCGCCCCTCTGGCTGAATAGGCCCGAGCAATTTCCTCCGCCCGGTTGAGATACACTGAAAATCCACCGATACCTACAATATCATAGCTTTCATTAAAATCAATTTCTTCAACATCTTCGTCTACTATATTAACCTCAAATTCTGGTGGTGTCAGAGCAGCAATGGTTGCCAGGCTTAAAACCAATGTGCCTCCTGACTTTTTGGTAATCACCTTGATAATGCCGGATATATTGATGAAATTGAATTCATAGTTCCGTGGCAATACAAGCAAGATTTTCTTTTTCATTTTCATGGTTGTTTGACTGTCTGAACAAAATTCAAACACAATCACAACAACCGGAAACTGAGTTCTGCCAATGAATTTTAAGGATTTGCAGATTCTAATAATCTCAGGCAATTCAACACTATAAGGACTTCTTCGATTATTAGATAATCCAAATAAAACAGGCTGCGCAAGGATTTACAGTAAAAACTGTCCGCGAACCCGGATGCATGAAAGGAATATTTGCTGAATTTATTCTCGTATATTGTTATTTGAGTGTTAAATCCCTTCTAATGAGCCTCTAAGCATAAGATATATTCCTAATTTAGTTTCATGATAAGAGCTACAAGCGTGGATGAATATATTTCCCGGGGAGGAGAATGGAAAGAGTCTCTCCAAATCCTGCGGGAACTATTGGCTTCGACCCGGCTGGAAGAAACTGTCAAGTGGGGTATGCCTGTATACACCTTCAACAAAAAGAATGTGGCCGGATTCAGTGCCTTCAAATCATGGACAGGCCTTTGGTTCTACCAGGGGGTTTTTCTGGAAGATCCTGAACGGGTATTGATCAATGCCCAGGAAGGCACCACCAAGGCTCTCAGGCAATGGAGGTTTTTCTCCGCTGAGGAAATCCGGAAGCACCAGCCTGCCATCCT
>CBDTYO010000117.1:0-10517 GCA_965364615.1 uncultured Bacteroidia bacterium | reverse complement strand
CTCTACAAGCGCGACAATACCCGCTTTTCCTATATCACCAGCTCTCTGAGCCTGATTGTGATGCTCCTGGTGTTCTTTTTTGGGGGCTTTGGCTGGCTGGACAGGCTGGTGGGCGGATTCACGGAAAGTTACATTGTCCATGTGCTGCTTTTTTTCGGGCTGCTTGCCCTGGCCGGTGATATCCTGACCACGCCTTTTGCCATCTATAACACCTTTGTGCTGGAGGAACGGTATGGATTTAACCGGACCACCACCAGGACCTTTATCCTGGACAAGATCAAAGGATGGATCCTGGGAGCTCTGATCGGGGGTGGGCTTCTGGCGCTCATTACCTGGATATATGTGCTGACAGGCGCATGGTTCTGGCTGATCGCCCTGGGGGTAATTACCCTGTTTTCCTTGTTTATGACCATGTTCTATTCCAACCTGATCGTGCCCTTGTTCAACAAGCAAACGCCCCTGGAAGAAGGAAGTCTCAGGAGCAAGATCGAAAGCTTTGCCACACGGGCAGGTTTTGCTCTGGACAACATCTACGTGATGGATGGTTCCAAACGCTCCAGCAAGGCCAACGCCTATTTCACCGGTCTGGGTCCCAAAAAGCGGATTGTATTGTTCGACACCCTGATCGACGACCTGGAAGAGGAAGAAATTGTAGCGGTGCTGGCCCATGAAGTGGGGCATTATAAGAAGAAACACACCACCACCGGTATGATCCTGGGAACGGTGCAGACTGCCATCACCCTTTTTCTGTTCTCCCTGTTTGTGGGCATGGACAGCTTTGCCATGGCACTGGGCGGAGAGGAAGCTTCCTTTCATCTGGGACTGGTAGCCTTTGGCATACTCTACTCGCCCATTTCCCTGCTTCTGGGTTTGGGCAACAATGCCCTGTCCCGCCGCCATGAGTACCAGGCAGACCGTTTTGCCAGGGAAAAGTACGTTGCGAACCACCTGGTCAGTTCTTTGAAAAAGCTTTCGAAAAACAACCTGAGCAACCTGACACCCCATCCTGCCTACGTATTCGTTCATTATTCGCACCCGCCCCTTCTTCAGAGGATCAGGGCCTTAATGGCGAAGTCCTGACCACGGCTTTGATTTCTGGCTGACAAATCGCTACCTTTATTGGATGCCAGTTTCGCTCCTGCCTGGAAAGGAGCATCTAATTCTGAGAACCATAAAACGACGTGATTTCATAGCGGGTATTGGATCTGTTCCCTTGATGGCAAGTGTGAATGAAGCTTCTAAAAGGGACCATGTTTCACCGGATATTTCTAAAGCCAGTCAAGGAGAAGCGCTGCGCGTGGGAATCATAGGCTGTGGTTCCAGGGGAGAGGCCCTGATGAGGATTGCGGCTGAGCATCTCAATATCGAATGGCTGGGCATATGTGAAATATATGATGCCCGTCTTAAAAAAGGCCTGTCCATCGCTGGAAAGGATGCCAGGGGATACAGGAACTACCTGGATATGCTGGACCGCGAGGAATTGGATGCCGTCATCATAGCCACACCCGATCACTGGCATGCCAGGATGGCCATCGATGCCGCCCGGAGAGGCATTCACATCTACCTGGAGAAATGCATGACCCGGACCCTGGAGGAGGCTTTTGCAGTGAGGGATGCAGTGAGGAAAAGCGGGGTGGTGTTTCAGTTGGGTCACCAGGGAAGGCAGCGGGATTTGAACCACAAGGCAAAGGAACTGATTGCGAAGGGCACCCTCGGGGAGATCAGCCTGGTTGAAACCACCACGAACCGGAACGATGCACCCACAGACTGGAGTTTCGGCTGGGAGGGGCGAGCCACCGCCGATTCTGTGGATTGGGAACTTTTCGAGGGATCGGATTCAGGAAGCCCGGTATTCAGCAGAGATCGATATTATGGTTGGAGAAGATACTGGGACTATTCCACAGGAATGTCGGGCGATCTCTTTTCCAATGAATACGATGCGGTCAATTCCATCCTGGATCTGGGAATACCCAGGTCGGTAATGGCCTCCGGAGGGATCTATCACCATGTGGACGGAAGAGAAGTTCCTGATGTGTTCCAGGCAGCCTTTGAATACCCGGAGAGGCAACTGACCCTTTTATACAGTGGCACCCTGGCCAGCGGAATTCCCCGGGGTACGCTCTTCATGGGCAGGGATGCCACCCTGGAACTGGGAAGGGCACTGACTGTCTGGGCAGATGCCTATTCATCCAAATACAAAGGCAGAATTGAGTCAGCGATCATCGATCCAAGCACCCCTTTCGTACGTTACGAAACAGATCGTGATGATGTGGATGCCGTTTCATCCCCCACTACCAAGTACTATGCAGACAGGGGCTTGATAAATACCTACCGGGACGGACAAAAAGTCAATGCCACCCACCTGCACCTGGCCGAGTGGCTTCTTTGCATACGCTCCGGAGGTACTCCCAGCTGCCACATTGAGCGGGGGTTTGAAGAAGCAGTGACTGCGCATATGGCCACCTTATCCTACCGGGAAGGAAGAAAAGTCCGATGGCAGGCCGATAACGAAATAATCATCTGATTCATAATCAAATAAAACCTTCACACATGAACACAACCAGCCACATGAACAGACGCAGATTTCTGCAAAACGCTGCTGCCGGAACTGCAGCAGTAGGCCTTTCCTCACCCGCCATGAACCTGATGGCCGGTGAATCCCCCAAAAAAGCAATGAATAAGGTCGGATTGTACAGCATCACCTTTCTGGGGGTATGGTACAAGGGGGAAGCCCTCACCCTGGATGAGATGATGGTCAAGGCCAAGGAATTCGGCTACGACGGAATCGAGATCGATGGCAAGAGACCTCATGGCAATCCGCTGGATATGCCCACTTCGCGTTGCAAGGAATTAAAGGCCAAAGCAGCGGATCTTGGCCTGGACATCTATGCTGTTTCGGGCAACAATGATTTCAGCAGCCCGGTGCCCGAATACAGGGAGTGCCAGATAGTCTACCTGCGCGAGCTGATGCGCATGACCGCAGACCTGGGAGTCACACCGCTGAGGGTTTTCCTGGGATGGCCCGGGGTCACTCTTCATCCCACAGGGGGCAGGTACGATATCGCCAGGGAGAACTGGCAGCATGCACATTACCAGTTCGAACCCGAGCAAATCTGGGACTGGTGCAGAGAGGGTCTGATAGAAAGCGCCAGGTATGCCGGCGATTTCGGAGTGACCCTGGCTTTGCAGAATCATAAGCCGGTGATCCATGACTGGCACGATATGATGCGCATGATCAAGGAGGTGGATTCCCCAAATCTGAAGGCCTGTCTGGATGCTCCCATCATGGAGGATAAAAGCCTCTCAAACATCGAAGAAGCGGCACAGGCTGTCCAAGGCATTCAAATGCTCAGCCATTTCGGCGGGGAATTCGACCGGGATGCCAGCGGGAAAATTGTGGATTCGCAGGATCACAGCGATCACGGGGCCATGGCAGCGGAGCAAAAGGCGGAAAAATACCTGCCTGCCTTTGTCAAGGCGATGAAAAACATTGGCTACGAAGGATACTACAGTTATGAGCTCTGTCACCCGCTTCCCGTAGTGAATGGAGAGAAGGTCGGGATCGATTTCGTGGAGAAAAATGCCAAACTGGCCTGTGAAATGATGAAGGGCCTGGTGAGTCAGGCATAAGGTACTGACCTAAGGCCTGCGTGGCAGGTGAGGAAGAACAAAAAGGCCTCCGTATGTTCGGAGGCCTTTTCTCTGAGCGGGAAAGGGGGATCGAACCCCCGACCCTCAGCTTGGGAAGCTGATGCTCTACCACTGAGCTACTCCCGCAGCAACACAAATTTACATTTTATTTGTATACTTTTGTCAGCCACAGGAATTTTCTGTCGACGATGAACAGTGCCCTGATCACCATAGGAGATGAGATACTGATCGGTCAGGTGACCGACACCAATGCTGTATGGATCTCCAAGCAGCTGAATCAAATAGGCATCAGGGTGGGAGAGATGGTCACTGTGTCGGACGAGGCCGGACAAATCAAGGCGACCCTGGACAGGTTGCTGGGACAATACGGGCTACTGATCATGACCGGGGGCCTGGGACCCACCAACGATGATATTACCAAACAAACCCTGGCAAGCTATTTCAATAGCAAGATGGTGACCCATCCGGAAATACTGGAAAAGATCACTGCTTACTTCGAGGAGCGCGGTCGCACAATGATCGAATCCAATATCCGACAGGCTGATGTGCCGGAGGATTGCAGGATTCTGATGAACCAACATGGAAGTGCGGCCGGGATGTGGTTTGAGAAGGAGGGAAGCATCCTGATTTCGTTGCCCGGAGTGCCTTATGAGATGAAGGGCCTGATGGAGGACCATGTGATTCCGGAGTTGCAAAAAAGGGTGGACATACCCGGGGTGGTGCACAGGACCATCATGACCCAGGGGGTACCGGAATCTTACCTGGCTGACCTGCTCAGGGATTGGGAGTTGGCTCTGCCGGACTGTGTAAAGTTGGCTTATCTGCCCAGACCAGGCATCGTACGGCTGAGGCTGACCGTGGTTGACAAATGTGCACAGGATGCTGAACAAATACTTAAGGTAAATATTGATAAATTACTGGATATTATAGGTGTACATGTTTTCGGGTACGACGATATTTCTCTGGAGGAATCCCTGGGCCAGGTACTCAGGGAACGTCATCTCACTGTGGCAACGGCTGAAAGCTGCACGGGCGGAAACATCGCCAGATTGCTGACCTCTGTTCCAGGCAGCTCAACCTATTTCAGAGGTTCAGTGATCGCCTACCATAACCAGATCAAGTCGCAGGTGCTGGGGGTAAACCCACGAACCATCGAAGACCATGGGGCGGTTAGCCGGCAGGTGGTGGAACAGATGGCAGAAGGGGTATGCCGTCGGCTGGGTACAGACGCCGCCATGTCCACCTCCGGCATCGCAGGCCCTGATGGAGGAACGGAGGAAAAGCCAGTAGGGACCACCTGGATTTGTGTTCGGCATGGGGATAGGAGCATAGCCAGGAAATACCTTTTCTGGGGGAACCGGGACCGAATCATCGACCAGGCCAGTTATACAGCCATGCAGCTTCTGCGCAGGCTTGTTTTGGATTCCCTTTAGGATGTAGGCAAATGGCTGTTTTTTTGCCCGAAAGGCTTGGTAATTATATAAATAATTGCGTACTTTGCGCCTCGTTAGAAGAATCGATCTGAAATTCCAAGAAAAAATGGCGAAAATTTGTCAGGTAACAGGTAAGAAGATGATGGTGGGAAATAACGTATCTCACTCTAAGAGAAGGACCAAAAGGACCTTCCAGCCGAATCTCTTCGATAGAAAGTTCTATTTAGAGGAAGAAGACAGGTATGTGAACCTGCGTGTTTCTGCTCAGGGCATCCGCACCATCAATAAGAACGGACTGAAAGCTACGCTGGAAGCGGCCGTCAAAAAAGGATTTTTGAAATCTTATTAATTTGAGTAGAAATGGCAAAGAAAGGCAAAGGAAACAGGGTACAGGTAATACTTGAGTGCACGGAGCACAAAGAGAGCGGGGTCCCTGGGACTTCACGTTATATTTCAACCAAAAACAGGAAGAATACTCCGGACAGGCTTGAGCTTAAGAAGTACAATCCCGTATTGAAAAAAGTAACCGTACATCGTGAAATTAAATAAGGATCTGAAAAATGGCTAAGAAAGTAGTAGCAACATTGCAGAGTGGAGAAGGCAAAGCCTTCACAAAGTGCATCAGGATGGTCCGGTCACCCAAATCCGGAGCGTATATTTTCGAAGAGGAAATTGTGCACAATGATCACATCAAGGATTTTTTCAACAGGTAAATCCTTGAACCACTTTTAATACAATAAAGCTTTCTTTTGCAAGGGAGCTTTTTTTGTTTCTATTCTTTGCATACCATGGGCCTATTTACCTCAGATAAAAAGAAGGACCTCGACCGGGGACTTGAAAAGACCAAGGAAAGTGTCTTCAAGAAACTTTCACGCGCCGTTGTGGGAAAATCGCGGGTCGACAGCGAGGTGCTGGACAACCTTGAAGAAGTATTGATCACCTCCGATGTGGGCGTGGAGACCACCCTGCGGATCATAGAGCGGATCGAAGACAGGGTATCCAGGGATAAATTCCTTAATACGAGTGAATTAAATGTCATACTCAAAGAAGAAATCGCACAGCTCCTGGAAGAAAACAATTCGGGACTGGTGCGCGGTTTTGAGGATGCACTCCCCGCCACTCCCTATGTGATCATGGTGGTGGGAGTGAATGGGGTAGGAAAAACAACCACCATTGGAAAACTGGCCCATCATTTCAGCAAAGCAGGAAAAAAAGTGGTCCTGGGAGCCGCCGATACTTTCAGGGCTGCTGCCGTAGATCAACTTAGCATCTGGGCCGAAAGGGTAGGGGTCGCAATAGTGAAACAGGCCATGGGTTCAGATCCCGCCTCTGTGGCCTTTGACACCCTTTCCTCTGCAGTCTCCACAGGGGCCGATGTGGTCATCATCGATACTGCCGGAAGGCTGCATAACAAGGTGAACCTGATGAACGAGCTCAGCAAGATCAACCGGGTGATGCAAAAAGTCATCCCCGAGGCTCCCCATGAGATCCTGTTGATACTCGATGGTTCTACCGGACAGAATGCCTTTGAACAGGCCCGGCAGTTTACCAAGGCAACGGATGTCAATGCACTGGCGCTCACCAAATTGGATGGAACAGCCAAAGGAGGGGTGGTGATTGGTATTTCGGATCAGTTCCAGATCCCTGTGAAATACATTGGCATCGGGGAGAAAATGGAAGACCTCCAGGTATTTGACCGCAATGAATTTGTAGATAGCCTTTTCAAGCAACAATGACCCTGAATATTCTTACCCTGGGGTGCTCAAAGAACCTGGTGGATTCAGAACACCTGCTGGCCCAGTTCCGGGCGGCCGGATACAGGGTGCTGCATAACGATTACGATACCCCGTCAGATACAGTGATCATCAACACCTGCGGCTTCATTCTGGATGCCAAGGAAGAGTCTGTGAATACCATCCTTTCGTACATTGAACAAAAACGACAGGGTCGGATTACCAGACTTTTTGTGATGGGCTGTTTGTCAGAGCGGTACCGGAAAGAGCTTATGGAAGAGATGCCTGAGGTGGATGGTTTCTTCGGGGTCTGGGAAATGCCAGCCATCCTGGAGGCCATGGGGACCAAACTGGATCAGAGACTGCTCACAGACCGGGTGCTGACCACTCCTTCCCACTATGCCTACCTGAAGATCTCAGAAGGATGTAACCGCACCTGTGCTTTCTGCGCCATTCCTGGCATCCGGGGTCCGCAGCAATCCATTTCCATGGAGGATCTGGTCGCCGAAAGCAAGATGCTGGTAAGTCGTGGAGTTAAGGAGCTGATTCTCATTGCCCAGGACCTCACCAACTATGGCATTGACCTCTATGGCAAACGGGCCCTGCCGGATCTTCTCAGGGAACTGGTTAAGATTTCAGGATTGGGATGGATCCGTCTCCATTATGCCTATCCCACAGGTTTTCCTGAAGAGGTCATTGGACTGATGGCTTCGGAAGCGAAAATATGCAACTACCTGGACATCCCCATTCAGCATGTGAACAACCAGGTGCTTTCTGCCATGGCCAGGGGCCACAACCGGGATAAGCTTGAGGATCTCTTGCAGAAATTTCGCGCACAGATTCCCGATGTGGCCATCCGGACCACGGTGCTTACCGGATTTCCCGGAGAGACAGAGGAAGCCTTCGGGGAATTGATGGATTTTGTCCGGGAATTCAGGTTTGAAAGACTGGGCGTATTTCCTTATTCCCATGAGGAGGATACCCCGGCTTTTGAAAATTCCCAGGATCTGATCCCTCAAAACATCAAAATCAAACGCGCCGAGGCCATCATGGCCCTTCAGCAGGATATTTCGCTGGAAATCAACGAGCAAAAAGTAGGAAAGACCTTCAAGGTATTGATCGACCGAAGGGAAGAGGGTTATTTCGTGGGCAGAACCCAGTACGATTCTCCGGAAGTGGATAACGAAGTATTAATCCCTGAAGATCCACGGCTTACCACGGGAGATTTTTACCAGGTACGCATGACCGGTGCGACGGAATTTGATCTGTACGGTGAGGTGATCCCCTGGTGACTAGGATTTATCCTCCTCAGATTCAGGAAGTTCCTTGCTCTTGGTGGATTTCTCTTTCGTTCCTGACTTAAGCTCCGCTTTTCCCTTGGGAAGGGCCGCCTTTTTCTTCTGGATGGCCACCACAATCTCCTCTTTCTCCGCATCAAAATCCACCACCATGGTATCGCCTTCCACCAGGGAAGACTTGATAATGGTTTCGGCCATGGGATCCTCCAGGTATTTCTGGATCGCTCGTTTCAGGGGCCGGGCACCATACTGGATGTCGTATCCCTTATCAAGCACATAGTCCTTGGCTTCATCCGAGAGCCTGATTTCGAAACCGAGGGTTCTGACCCTTGAATAAAGTCCCTTCAGCTCAATATCGATGATCTTATGTATATGTTCCCTCGAGAGGGTATTGAATAACACCACGTCATCGATCCTGTTCAGGAATTCAGGGGCAAAAGCCCTTTTGAGGGCCTTCTGGATCACGCTTTTGGCATGTTCATTGGCCGCATCCTGCCTGGTTTTGGTGGCAAAACCCACTCCCTGTCCAAAATCTTTCAGCTCCCGGGTTCCTATGTTGGAAGTCATGATCACAATGGTGTTCCTGAAATCCACGCGCCTTCCCAGGCTGTCGGTAAGCTGACCCTCGTCGAGCACCTGCAACAGGATGTTATATACATCGGGATGAGCCTTTTCAATTTCGTCAAGCAGCACCACAGCATAGGGTTTCCTTCTTACTTTTTCGGTCAGCTGCCCCCCTTCTTCATACCCCACATAGCCCGGAGGCGCCCCGACAAGCCTGGAGATGGAGAACTTCTCCATATACTCGCTCATGTCGATGCGTATCAGGTTATCGGTGGATTCGAAGAGATATTCGGCCAGGACCTTGGCCATTTGGGTTTTACCTACTCCTGTAGGTCCCAGAAATACAAAGGTACCAATGGGTTTATTGGGATCTTTCAGTCCGGCCCGGTTTCTCTGAATCGATTTGACCACCTTGCTGATGGCTTCGTCCTGACCAATGACGCTTCCGCGAAGTTCATCGGCCATTTTCAGCAACCTGGCCCCCTCAGCCTGGGCGATCCTCTGTACGGGTACACCGGTCATCATGGCCACCACTTCGGCCACCTTTTCTTCATCCACGGTTTCCCTGTTCTGGGACAGCTCTTTCTCCCACTTTTTCTTTTCCGTATCAAGCCTGTCCAGCAACTCCTTCTCCTTGTCCCTGTAAGAAGCAGCCTTTTCAAAATTCTGGTTCTTTACGGCCTGTATTTTGTCCTGTTTTGTTTGCTCAATATCCTTCTCCAAAGCTACAATCTGGTCGGGTACCACAATGTTGGAAATGTGCACCCTCGATCCGGATTCGTCCAGGGCATCGATGGCCTTGTCAGGCAGGTGCCGATCGCTGATATAGCGCTGGGTGAGCTTCACACAGGCATCGATGGCATCGTCCGTATAATTTACATTGTGATGCTCCTCGTAACGCTCTTTGATGTTCATGAGAATATCAATGGTTTCTTCCACAGAGGTAGGATCGACCATCACTTTCTGGAACCGGCGTTCCAGGGCACCATCCTTTTCAATGTGCTGCCTGTATTCATCCAGGGTAGTGGCACCTATGCATTGGATTTCGCCCCGGGCCAGGGCAGGTTTGAGCATGTTGGCCGCATCCAGGGATCCCGTGGCTCCACCGGCGCCCACAATGGTGTGTATTTCATCGATAAACAGGATAATTGAAGGATTCTTCACCATTTCATTCAATATGGCTTTCATTCGCTCCTCGAATTGACCCCTGTACTTGGTGCCTGCCACGATGGAAGCCAGATCCAGGGTAACCACCCGCTTATCAAAAAGGACCCTGCTGACCTTGCGCTGGATGATCCTCAGGGCCAGGCCTTCGGCAATGGCTGATTTGCCCACTCCTGGTTCGCCGATCAGAATGGGATTGTTCTTCTTGCGGCGGCTCAGGATCTGGGCCAGTCTCTCAATCTCAATTTCACGGCCCACAATGGGATCCAGCCGATCCTCCTCGGCAGCTTTGGTCAGATCGATCCCAAAGTTATCCAATACCGGGGTATCGGAACTGGATTTCTGGGAGGCACCACCGCCTTTGGGTCCTCCGGAGGGTCCACCACCCGGACCTCCTGCACCAAAAGGACCCTTTGCCTCGTCATCTTCATCACCCGGAAAATCCGCCTGATTTTCAGGTTGGCTTTCGGAGATTTCCTGTTTTACCTTGTTATAGGTAATGCCGTTCTCGACCAGGTACCTGGTGGCATAGTTGTTGTCGTCCTTCAGGATCGCCAGCAAGAGGTGGTTTGTATCGATGGTTTTTTCCTTCATCGATCGCGCCTCCAGGTGGGTAAGCTTCAGGATGCGTTCCGCGCTTTTCAAAAGGGGAAGGCTGTCGGGATCGGTCACGG
>CBDTYO010000116.1:0-10543 GCA_965364615.1 uncultured Bacteroidia bacterium | reverse complement strand
ATGGGCCATGATGCCCAGGCGCTCCATGTGCTCTAATATGATTTCCCACTGGTCCAGCTTGCTGCAATCGAACCGGTAGCGTTCATTGTAATCGTTATAGGGCCACACGTCGTTGCCATCGCCCAGGATATTCAGGGTGAGCATATAGACCGAATTCACCCCCGCCGATTGCAGGTAATTCAATGCCCCGATGATCCCCTTGCCCTTGCCGTTCTGCCAGGTGGGATCCCCCTCCTTCCAATCGGCCAGATGGGTTTCATAGTTGTGTATCTGTTTTTCAGGATTGGCTTCGCCTTCCCTGAATACGGTCTTCATGCTGAAGCGCTGGGTCTGATCAAAATCCGCGTAGGCCAGGAAATTCTCGGGACTGTCGGCCCCGTTCTTGATCCAGAGATCCCCGGTGCCCTGGAATTTGAAGTAACCCCTGCCTCCGTTGATGATCCGGCCCCTGGCCCTGAAATCGGGCCCGCTTTTGTCTGATGTACCGATTTCCAGTCTGCCTTCCATGCCATCCGGGCCCACTGCAACCCCTTCTGCACGGGCATCCAGTACCGCCAGGTTCTTCCCCTTTTTGAACGAAATCTTGTAGGTCCATGTACCAGGAGCGTCCGGCCGGAAATGTACCTTCCAGATGCTGCCCCCTTCAGCCGAAGTTTCTCCGGCCCGGCCATCAGCTGCAAAATAGCCCGGAACGGTATAGGACCTGTTCTCCCGGGCAAAGGTTACATCCAGCCGGTAATCCAGGAAGGGATTTTCCATGGCCCATTCGGAAGTTTCAGGGCCCGGCAATACCAGTGTGATTTTGTGCCATTGGCGAAGCTCTCCTTCGATTTGGATGGACGAATCCGGGGAGTTGGAACAGGAGAAAACGAAAAGAATGAGAAGTGGGATAGCCAGATGTTTCATTGGGTACTTGCTTTGTTTCGATGCATAAAAATTTCCCTGAATATGGGAAAAAAACTTCATGGTCCGATCATCTCTGTTTCAAGAATTGTAACTTAAGGTCCTTGATTGAATTTTCACTGCCATGTACAAGCATGCCCGCATATGCATCATTGGGCCCGGAGCCATTGGAGGGGTGGTTGCAGGAATATTGGCCCGGGAGGGTTTCCAGGTCCAGCTGGTGACCAAACACGAGGATCTGGCCCGGAAAATCAGCCATTCGGGGATCGAGGTCCTGGGCCAGAAGGGACAATTCACGGTTCCCGTTCCCTCGGTGGCCAGGGCGGATCAACTGGACGGGGAGTACGATTACGTATTCATCGCCACCAAGGCTGAAGCGCTTAAGGAAACAGCCACTGCCATGCTCCCTTATCTGAACAATCTTTCCCGGGTGGTATCCATGCAAAATGGAATTTGCGAGGAAATACTGGCCGAGGTTGTGGGGGAGCAAAGAACCGTTGGTTGTGTGGTTGGATGGGGAGGCACCATGCATGCTCCGGGGAAGGTGGAAATGACCTCCGGAGGCGAATGCGTCCTGGGAAACTGGAAGCGGAAACCTGACAGAGCCCTGCAGGAACTCAAGGAAATATTCAGCCATGTGGTAGTGACCCGCATCAGTCCGGATATTATGTCCGAACTTTATTCCAAGCTGATCATTAACGCCTGCATCACTACCCTGGGAGCCATATGCGGACTGTACCTGGGACAAATGCTGGCCAAAAGGCACGTACGGATCCTGTTCATAGATATAATCCGTGAGGCCATCCATGTGTCCGAAGCCATGGCCCTGCGCGTTGCTCCGGCAGCAGGGGGAAAACTGGATTATTATACATTCCTGAAACCGGGACGGTTTTCTGATATCAAAAGGCACCTGACCATCCGGGTAATCGGCATGAAGTACCGGAAACTCAAGTCTTCCAGCCTCCAGAGCCTGGAGAGGGGGCGCAGGACCGAAGTGGAAAACTACAACGGTTACATTGCTGCCAAAGGACTCATGTACGACGTGTCAACACCGGTGAATGCCCAGCTGACACAAATGGTCAGGGAAATTGAAGAAGGGCGCCGGGCCATCGGTCCGGAAAACTTTCGGGAGATCAATAGGCACCTTGCATCCTTATGAAAGCACTCAACCATAAAATCCTGCTGATCCTCCTGGTATTTACAGGCACCTGGAGCGATGGCCTATCCCAGAAAAACACCAACAAAAGGGCCCTCTGGTTCACCGAAGCCCGTTTCGGCATGTTCATCCACTGGGGAGTCTACAGCGGAGCGGAAGGGATCTGGAAGGGTGAAAAGCTCCGGAACGACAACGACTATGCCGAATGGATCTATTACCGGAACCGGATCGACAGGGACGAATATACCACCCTCCTGGATCGTTTCGACTGGGAACGCATCGATCCGGAGCAATGGGTATTGCTGGCCAAAAAGGCCGGGATGAAGTACGTCACCATCACCGCCAAGCACCACGATGGTTTTGCCTTGTGGGACAGCCAGGTGAGCGATTACGATGTGGCCCAATTCACCGATCCCAGGCGCGACATCATCCGGGAACTGGCTGCAGCCTGCCGGAAGCACGGCCTCAAGCTGGGATTCTATTATTCACACTGGGTCGACTGGGAACATCCCGGGGGCTGGGACCACTCCAAAGAGATCTATGGCATATCGGCGGAGGAATACGACCGTTACTGGCAGGGAAAGGTGATCCCCCAAATTCGCGAACTGCTCACCAATTACGGCGAAGTGGGGCTGATCTGGTTCGACATGTGGATCCATCACTCCCGTACCTGTGTGACCAGGGAACAGCTCCTGCAGCTGAAGGCGCTGATACGTGAACTCCAGCCCGGCTGCCTGGTCAATTCCCGGCTGGGACTGTCCATCGAAGAGGACAGCGATATTGATTTCAAGACCCTGGGCGACAACCAGCTGGGCAACAAAAAAGAGGATTTTCCCTGGCAGTCGCCGGCCACTGTGGCCCACTCCTGGGGCTTTCATGCCCTGGAAAGCCAGTGGAAATCCACCACCACCCTCCTGCAATCGCTCATTGGCAATGTGAGCCTCAATGGCAATATGATGCTGAACATCGGTCCCAGGGCCAATGGAGAGGTGCCCTACGAAATCGAGCAGCGCCTGCTGGCCATGGGCGAGTGGCTTTCGGTAAACGGGGAATCCATTTATGGCAGCCAGGCCTTTGACCTGGCCAGTGACCAGCACGACTGGGGTAAGATCACCTGCCGCAGTCTCCCGGACGGCCGCACCCGGATCTACCTGCATGTGTTTAACTGGCCCCTGAACCAAAAGCTCCCGGTGACGGGCATCAAGGCGGAACCCGGTAAAGCCTACCTGTTGGCGGATCCGGAAAAAAACCCCCTGACTTTTTCTCATAGCGGGGTGTTCACCAGGGTGGATCTGCCTGCCAATGCCCCCGATCCGCTGGTCTCTGTGGTGGTCCTGGAATACGACAGCTATCCTGCCACCGAAGATGGACTGGTGGCCCGGTCGGTCTATGGGGGATTCTCCCTGACCCCCGGACATGTGCTTGAATCAGTGGGAAATACAAAGTTGGAAGCCCCGGATCGCAGGGGAACAGTTCCCGCCCATATCAGGATCACAGAGAAGAGCAGCTACCGTTGGCGGATCTATGTGGAAAAGCCCACGCGGTTGTATACCGATGTCTCCTACAGCTTTCAGGGACAGGAAGGGAGAGGTTCCCTCTCAGTGCATTCCCGTGCCGGATCCCTTCAGGCAGATTTCAGCCCCACCGGCATGTTTGTGGGAGAACCCAACCGGGACTGGCAGATCGAAAGTTTCAATGCCCACAGATTGGGACAGCTTGAATTCCCGGAGGCCGGATACTATGACATACATTTGGAAATTTCGCCTCCTGCGGAAGAAGTTGTGAAATTTCAATGGCTCTGGCTGGGAAAAGAATAAAAATCCCTCAGGGAAAAACCAGGGTCACCACCGTATGCCCGCCTGGTTCCGAATCCAGGTGGATGGATCCCTGGTGGTTGTTCATGATCTGTCGAGAAAGGCTGAGTCCGATTCCGGAACCCTTCTCCTTGGTGGAAAAGAAGGGCACAAAGACCTGGTCGATCAGCTCCGGCGCAATTCCTGAACCATTGTCCTCCACCTGCACCAGGGTCCGGTCCTGCTTTTGCAAGGCCCGGATCGCTATCCGCTTGTCTGCCTGATCCGGTGGAAAACTGTCAAGGGCATTTCTGAGCAGGTTCAGCAGCACCATCTCCACCTGTTGGGGATCTGCAGAGATCTCTATTTCAGGGGCATCCACCCATATATCCACCCGGATTTTTTGTTTTTCCGCTTCATTTTCGATGAGCAGTGCGATTCCCCGGAGGGTATCGGACAGCCTGAGCTTTTTCTGCTTGGGGGGTGGCAGAAGCGAGAGCCGGCGGTATTCCTCGGTGAAGTCCATCAAACCCTGGCCGGTATTCTCAATCATCCTGAGCCCTTCGGACAATTTGGCCATTTCCCTTTCCCCGGCAGTTTTCAATTTGTTCTGCAGGGATTTTGACAGGGAAAGCATGGGGGCTACCGCATTCATGATCTCATGGGTCAGCACCCGTATGATCTTCTGCCAGGAATCGGATTCGTTCTTATGCAATTCCTCCTGGATGTTCTGAAGGGTGAACAGCTTGAAGGTTTCGTCAAATATCTTCACCTCCTTGAGCCGGACCGAAAGGAGTTGATCTACCTCACGGATATCTGTCTTTCCACTCGATGGACCCAGTCGCAGCACCCTGGGGCTTCCTGATGGAAGTTGGGTCATGACTTCCCACAACTTGGGGTTGAAAGAGGCGATTTCATCCATGTGTGACAGGCTGGGGCTGGATATTAAGTGCAGGGCGGCCCGGTTTACGAACACCACCTCCCCTTCTTGGTCGAAACAAAAGAGCCCCTGGTCAGCCGAGTTTATCACATGGATCAGGATGTGCTCATCCTTCTGTTTTTCCAGCCTGCGGGCATTCATGGCTTCTTTGATGGCATTGGATCGTTCCTTCAGCCTTTTAAACAGGGCCTTCCCTGTGCCAAATTGAATCTCCGGACTTTCTTCACGGCCCACCGATACGATAAACTGTTCGATGATCCTGGTAATCCCCAGTGCGTAACGGGTAAGCAGGAACACCTGAAGGGCAATCAGAATGATTCCGGTCAGCAGGATGAAAATGAATTCCGCCCCTGCCCTTTCGGTGAGCCAGATAAACAGGAAAGAGGTAGCCATGATCAGGCCCACCCTTGCCATGATGTTCCAAAAGAATATGCGACTGCTCATGATCTATCAGATTCCATAGGTTTTTATTTTGTTGTACAGGGTAGATCTTGCCACTCCCAGTTCCCGGGCCACTTTTGAAAGGTTGCCCCCGTTCCGGCGAATCGAATCCCTGATGCTGGCCACTTCCAGTTCGGCCAGGGTAGGCCTTCTGGATTCACGCTGTGAATCCTGCGCATAGGCTTCCGGAAAAACATCACCGGGATCTATCTTCGTTCCTTCGCTCATCAGTACTGCCCTCTCCATGCTATGTTGCAATTGCCTGACATTGCACGGCCATGGCTGGTTCCGGATCACATCCCATGCTTCCGGGGAAAGAGTGAGTCCGGCTTTCTGATGCTTTTTGCTGTATTTTTCAAGGAAATGCCGGGCAAGATCGATGATATCCTCTCCCCTTTCCCTCAATGGCGGAGACACTATCTCAATGGTATTTATCCGGTAGTAAAGGTCTTCCCGGAAGCGCTTCCGGGCAATCATCTCCCGGAGATCCTGGTTGGTGGCACAGATCAGCCTGAAATCGGCTGCCAGGGGTTTATTGGATCCAATCCGGTAGATTTCGCGGTTTTGAAGCACGTTGAGCAGCTTGGATTGCATCTCCCACGGAAGATTCCCGATTTCATCCAGGAAAAGCGTACCTCCGGAAGCAATCTCAATTCTCCCGGGCTTGTCCGTTCTGGCATCGGTAAAGGCGCCCCTGGTATGGCCGAACAACTCGCTTTCAAAAAGCGTCTGGCTGATCGATCCCAGATCCACATGGATAAACACTTCACCTGCCCTGGCTGATTGATTATGTATCTCCCTGGCTATAAGCTCCTTTCCAGTGCCATTCTCGCCAAGCACCAACACATTGGAATCCGACGGGGCCACCTTTCGGATGGTTTCCATCACCTGCGCCATCTCGGAAGATTTCCCATAGAGTTTTTCCTGACCCGATTCAAGGCAATGGCTCAGGTGATCCTGCTTGGATTTCAGCTGCCTTATTTTTTTCCTGGATTCCCTGAGCATAAGTCCGGACCGTACGGTAGCGACCAGTTTTTCGTTATCCCAGGGTTTGGATATGAAATCGGTGGCGCCCGTTTTCATGGCCTCGATGGCCAGTTCAAGTTCCCCGTAAGCGGTGATCATCACCACCACGGCATCCGGATCGCTCTTCAAGATATGATTGAGCCAGTCCATCCCTTCCTGCCCGTCGGTAACGCCGCGGCTGAAATTCATATCCATGATGAAAAGATCTATCTCCTGCGTTTCCATGATGCCGGGGATGAGTTCAGGAGATTTGATGCCGATGACCTTATCCACCTCGTCCTCCAGAAGCTGCGAAAGGGCTGTAAGGACGGCTGGGTTGTCATCGACGATCAGCAAGTTTCTTAAATACATGTCTTATTTTAATACACTTTTTGAGTGAAAGTTACAAATTCCAATAATATTGTCCTATTTTTAGACATATATTCTTCCAGGCCCGGGACATATAAAGTTGTAATACAAATAATATCAGTATATTAGCTTGAATGGCACAACTCTTGGCTATTATCAGAAAAACTGCCCCATGAGTTATTCACAATTCAAAATGATCCTGAGGATCATGATCCAGAATCACAGGTCCACGCTCATCAATTTCCTGGGACTGATCCTGGGACTGACATCCTTCGTGATCATATTCAGCTGGATCCGGACCGAGTTTTCGATGGACCGCTTCCACCAGAACAAAGGACGCCTGTTCCAGCTGGTCATACAGTTTCCGGAAGGAATCCTGGACTCCAACAGTCCCTATGCCCTGGCCCCGGAAATGAAGGATGCCTTTCCGGAGGTGGCCGATTACACCCGGGAGGTCAGGGTGGCCACACAGGTCAATTCTTCCTTCGACTTTTTCCCCGAAGATCCGGACAACGAACCCGTATATGAAACCCATGTGGCCAGGGTGGACACGGGTTTCTTCTCCATGTTTTCCTTTCATCCTGTGCATGGAGACGGCATGCACCACCTGGATCGGCCCGATGGCGCCATACTCAGCAGGAAACTGGCCATGAAGTACTTCGGCGAGGCCAACCCGGTGGGCCGGCAGATCCTGATGAACGGTCATCAATTGCTTGAAATCACCGGGGTGGTGGAACCTTACGGACCCACCCGCTTCGATTACGATATTTTCCTGAACGCTCCCCCATTGCTCGATGAAAGCTGGACCTGGAGGGATCCTTCCTATGTGCTCCTGCATCCGGGGGCCGACTTAAAAGTCTTTGAAAAAAAGATAGCCAGCTTCCTCAATGAGACCATTCCCAATCCCCTGCCCGGGGATTTTCCCCTGAAACTGGTCCCCATGGAAAAAGCCAACCTGGCTTTCGGCAAGCACAAGGAATTCCTTCTTTTCTCGGGTATTGCCATCCTCCTTTTGCTGATTGTGGCCATCAACTATATGAACCTGTCCACAGCCAATTACACGGATCGTATCAGGGAAATGGGAATCCGTAAGATCATTGGTGCTGCTCCGGCCATCCTCAGGAAACAATTGCTTTGGGAGACTTTGATCCAGACCACGGCCGGGATGTTCATCGCACTTTTTCTGGCTGAGATTCTGCTTCCACGGCTCAGCAGTTTGTTCGATCTGAACGTACATATAGGGTACAGAGAAAATCCCTTCATTCTGATGGGTTTTGCCTGCCTCATTCTCGTGTTCAGCCTGCTTTCGGTCTCCTATCCGGTGCTGGTCTTCACCCGGGGAAATCCCACTGCCATACTCCGGGATACCTTTGTCAAGGGAAAGAGCAGGTCTTATGTATTGCTGATCACCACCATCTTCCAGTTCACCGTGTCGGTGGCCCTGCTGATCTCCACCCTGGTGGTACAGAAACAGGTCCGGTTTGCCCTGCAAACGGCCCCGGGAGTGCAGGTGGAGGATGTGATCAAGGTACAGCTCAATGCGCAGCTGGGCAGGCAGATTTACACCTTCATGCAGGAGCTTGAATCGAATCCCGGGGTTCTTGACGTCACTGCCGGCCAGATGAATCCCATCAATGAAGACTACAAGACCAACATCGATTGGCCGGGCAGGGATCCTGCCACACCTCAGCTGGTCAGGTATTCCATCTGCTTTCCCAACTTTCCAGCTTTCTTCGGACACCAAATCGTATACGGCCGGCTCTTTTCCGACAGCAGCGCGGCAGATCTGCCCAGGTTCCTGGTGAATGAAGCTGCCTGTGACCTGTTTGGAAAAGATAATCCGGTGGGGGACAGAATGAACATGTGGGGACAGGAAGGGGAAATTCTGGGGGTCTTCAAAAATTTCCACCATGCTTCCGTGCACTCCGAGATCATGCCCCATGTGATCACCATCAATCCCAGGCATTACGGGAATCTGCGCTACCTTTTTATCCGGCTTACTCCGGGCGATCAAACACAGATCATCGCTTTTATCAGGGAAGCCTTTGGCAGAGTCTCTCCCGATTTCCCATTCTCTTATGAATACCTGAATGAAGAGGTGGAGCAAATGTATGCCAGGGATGTAAGGCTGGCCAGGATCATAGGATCATTTTCATTTCTGGCGCTGCTCATTTCCTGCCTGGGCATTTACGGACTGGCCCGCTATTCCATAGAGAAAAAAGCCAGAGATCTGACCATCCGCAGGGTATTCGGAGCATCGTTCCGGACCATTGTCCTGCTGGCCAATCTGGATATGCTTCGCCGGATGGGCGCCGCAGTGGTGCTGGCCATCCCCCTGTCCTTCTTTTTGCTGGAAAGGTGGATGCGTTCCTTTGCCTACCGAACGGAACTAAGCTGGTGGTTCTTCCTGCTGGGAGGGATCTTCGGTATTATCATCACCGTGGCAGCCACCATGATCGGGATCTGGAGGTCATTGCAACACAGAACCACCGAGGTGCTCAATCAGGTTTAGATGCAGAAACCTTTGGAAGGCTTTTTGAAAAGTGGATGACAAGAACGGAGACCGAGAGCACCAGGAGGACCATGAATATCAGAACCATGCTCCCTTCGCCCCTTTCTGCATAAAACCCTGCAGCATTGATGACCGAATAAACCACCATGGAGTGCCCCACCAGGTTGGCCAGGATGGCTCTCCTCAGACCGTTGACCGGTTTAGCCCCTCTGGACAGCCAAGCCCCCCTGGACAGGCAATTCCCTCGGATCAGGCAGATCCCACTGCCCACACACAGACAGGCCATCAAAAACTCGGAACCCAGGTGGAAGGACATTTCTGTATCCCCTTCCTGAATGGTCTCCCGGGACAGGATCATGGTCCACATCATAACCACTGCTACACCCAGGGTCATGGAGTAGATCCCAATGGCTTTGAAAATTCTTTCATCTGCACCCATCATATTACAAAGTTACGGGGTGGGTATCCCCGAAGTAAAACAAAAGGTCATAGGCTTCGTCCAGGCTGAGGATCCTGTCTCCGCTGAAGTGTTTCTCCGGCGCTCCCAGGTAACAATCCCCGATTCCCACCATGGGCCTTTTTTCCTGCAAATAGCATTTCAGAAGGGCATGCTGTTCCTGCCTGAGGTCCAGGATGAAGGAAGGGTATTTGGCCGATTCCAGGAGCGCATTGGTGGATATGCCGGGAGCTTCCCCCTCAATGCTGCAGGTAAGGGGTGGGGTGTCCTGACCGTCCGGAGCGATCATCACTGCCTTGAAGTCCCCTCGTGAAAAGGAAGTGGCCATGGCCAGGTAGCGATCCTCCAGGGTATCTTTCAAAAACATCCCCATGGCTCCTTTACCCGGACCATAATAATCAGGATTGTTGGCCAGGGTATTGCAGATACACAGGGCATTTTCAGCCAGATGCCTGTCCCTGGGATTTTCCTTCAGGATGAAAATCCCGTAAAGAAATTCATGGGATTGGATCAGGGAGCGGGCAATCAGTTGGAGCAGGGCCCGGTCCGGACCCTCGTATTCCCCGGCAACGGATTCAAATTCCCTGTAGAGTGATTTGATTCTTTCATAGGCCTCCCTGGAAATCTCCTCATACTCCAGGTCCGCCAGTTGGCTGATTCTGGACATCAAAGCTTTCTGATTGGCATAGAAATCCGGATGTTTCCTCTCAAGATGCTGCAAAACCGCCGGCAGTCGAATGGCATCCACCTGGGTGTCAATGCCGATGAACTGTATCTTTTCACTGGCAGACCTGTACTGGTTATAGGTCCTCATCCAACGAATCAGGTCCTTGACCTCAGCGTTGTTCTGTATCCATGATTCTCCCCACAGGATGGAATCAATATCGCCCGTTCCATTCAACACATATTCATTAATCATCAGCGATTTTCGAAAGCTGTATTCGTAAGCCAGCACCCGGTACCCATG
>CBDTYO010000115.1:0-10552 GCA_965364615.1 uncultured Bacteroidia bacterium | reverse complement strand
GAGACTGGAGAAGGCACGCCAGGAAAAAGAAGCTGTATCCCTGGCCTATGATGGAAATGTGGTGGATCTGTGGGAATATTTGCTTGAAAATGAGATCCATGTGGACCTGGGATCTGATCAGACTTCCCTGCACAATCCCTTTTCTGGGGGCTACTATCCGGCCGGACTGAGCTTCGAGGAGGCCAATGCCATGATGACGGCGGATCCAGGGCGTTTCCGGAAAACTGTGCATGCCTCCCTGCGGCGACAGGTAAAGGCGGTCAATGGCCTGGTGGAGAAGGGGATGTATTTCTGGGATTATGGCAATGCCTTCCTGCTGGAATCGGGAAGGGCAGGGGCCGAAGTATTTGCAGAGGGTGGTGGCTACCGCTACCCCTCCTATGTGCAGGCCATCATGGGCCCCCTTTTCTTCGATTACGGCTTTGGTCCTTTCCGGTGGGTTTGCACCTCCTCGGAACCGGCCGACCTGAGGGTCACTGACCAGATCGCCGCAGAAGTGCTGGAGCAGCTGCTTTCAGAAGCTCCCCCTGAGATCAGGGGGCAGATGGAAGACAACCTTCACTGGATCAGGGAGGCTGAGGGCCATCGACTTGTGGTGGGTTCCCAGGCCCGGATCCTGTATGCCGACAGCGAGGGCCGCATGGCCATTGCCAGGGCTTTTAACCGGGCCATTGGCGAGGGAAGGATTTCCGCACCGGTGGTGCTGGGGCGGGATCATCACGATGTATCCGGCACCGATTCTCCCTACCGTGAGACATCCAACATCTATGATGGATCTGCTTTTACAGCAGATATGG
This sequence comes from uncultured Bacteroidia bacterium, assembly GCA_965364615.1. GTDB lineage: Bacteria > Bacteroidota > Bacteroidia > Bacteroidales. The sequence goes on along the minus strand of CBDTYO010000115.1, from coordinate 9,755 downwards.
CTGTTCAGAATGTGATCGGGGACGCATTCCGCGGAGCCACCTGGGTTTCACTGCACAATGGCGGAGGTGTGGGCTGGGGGGAAGTGATCAACGGTGGGTTTGGCATGGTGCTGGATGGATCCGGAGAGGCGGAACGCAGGCTGGAGCGCATGCTGCACTGGGATGTGAACAATGGGATTGCCAGAAGAAGCTGGGCCAGAAATGAGGGGGCCATCAGGGCCATCCGATGGGAAATGGAACGCAGCCCCATGCTGCAGGTGACCCTTCCAAACCTGGTGGACGACAAGCTACTCAATGGCCTTTACTCCTCAAACACCAGAGAATAAGGCCTGGAAAGGGATTCTTCAAGCTGTTGCAGGTGGATGTTCCGGCTGAAACGAAACAGCTCCTTCCCTTCAAAATAGATGAGGATGGTGGGGATGGTGAAGACCCTGAACTGACCCGAAATCACGGGACTGAGCTCCGTATTCACATAGCGGACCTTCATTCGGGGGAATTGATCCCGCAACAAATCTGATACTTTGGGTTTCAGTACCTTGCAAACGGAACAGGTGTCGGTGGAGAAATAGATCAGCAGTGCTTTTTCCCGGGCAATGATCTCCTCCAGCTCGGGGAGGTTGTAAATGCCTTCCATGATCCCTAATATTCCCCGTCATTGAGCATCACCAGCATGCATTCGCTGACCGGTTCAATGCCTTCCCGCTTCAGGCGGCCCATAAATTCGGGATTGACGGTTCCCGGATTGAAGATCACCCTTTTGGGCTTCAGGGAGAGGATGTAATCATAATAGTCTGTTTGCCTGGAGGAGCCTATATAGATGGAGACCGTATGCACATCCTCGATGTGAGGTTGTCCGGTGAGGATCTCTTCTTCTACGATCAGGCCTTCCTTGAATCCAACGGCCACCACCTCCTGATCGTGTCGCAACAAGCTCTTCACCGCTTTGTGCGAAAACCGTACCGGGTTGGGGCTGGCCCCCAGGACCACTGTTTTTTTCCGTTCTGCCACCACTGTTATCTGTGATTTGGGTAACGCAAATATAACTATTATCACCTTCTGGACAATGCCAGGGATATCCATACCTGTTTTGGATGGTTGTGATGATGGAAAGTCAGGCCCCTATCAGCTGGTTGGCTGAATAAGCACCACCGCGTAGGCCGAAACACCCTCTTCTCTGCCGGTAAATCCCAGGTGTTCTTCGGTGGTGGCTTTCACCGATACCTGTTTCTCCTGAATGCCAAGCTGCCCGGCCATCCGTTTACGCATGGTGTCGATATGGGCCATCACCTTGGGAGACTGCAAACAGATGGTGCTGTCGATGTTTCCGATCTCAAATCCTTCGGAACGCAGAAGTTCCTTGCACCTTTGCAAAAGGATCATGCTGGAGATGCCCTGATAGTCAGGATCAGTATCCGGGAAATGACGGCCGATATCGCCCAGGGCTGCTGCGCCCAGCATGGCATCACATATGGCATGGATCAGAACATCGGCATCGGAATGCCCTTTGGCCCCCCGGTGGTGGGGAATTTCCACCCCTCCAAGCCAGAAGGGGATCCCCTCTTCCAGGCGGTGCACATCATATCCGAAACCTATGCGGAAATTCATGTATGCTACAGATCCAGGTCAGCAAAATTGAAACCCAGGGTAAACCTGAGCGTATTGGCCAGGGGACTGCTCTGCCCGTTGGTGGGCACCAGGTAGGCAAAGTCCAGGGCAAATACATTGAGCTTGAGCCCGACCCCCATGGTAAAATACTTCCGGTTCCCTTTGCTGGCATGCTCATGAAAATAGCCGGTCCGCACGGCAAACTGGTTCCTGTACCAGTATTCTACTCCCAGGCTGTAAGCGATCTCATGGAACTCTTCGGCCAGGACGCTGTAGGAACCATCACTGCGGGCAACTCCCGGTGCATCATAGAAGGACTGGAACATGCCCAGGACCGTGGAGCCCGGGGTTTCTTTCCCCCTGATCACCACCAGCTCATTGGTTACCGTATCTTCCTCCCGCACCGGAGGGGAAGGCACCAGCAGCTTGTTCAGGTCCGCATGGAAGGAAATCGTATTGTATTCATCAATATTGTATGAGAAGCGCCCACCCAGCCTCAGGTTGGTGGGGATGGGGGTTTTATCGGCATCCACCGTGTAGGAGATCGGGGTACCCATATTGGTCAGGCTGACCCCGGCGGCCCATTCCCCGTCGCTGCTGCCCACATTCACTTCTTTCTGATAGTAGAATCCCAGGTCGGCGGCAAAGGAGATCCCCGCCCGGGTATCCTGACCGTCGGAGGTGGCCTGGCCGCTGGTCAGGTCGGAGCGAATGAAACGAAAGGCGATCCCTCCGGAAAAGTTGTCGGTAAACAGCCGGGAATAGCCTGCGTCCACTGCAAATTCGTTGGGATTGTACTGTCCGGCAAAGCTGCCGTCGATGTTGGTAAAGGTGATGTTCCCCAGGGAAAAATACCGGAGGGAGGTGGAGATCACCTGCTGCTCGTCGATCCTGAAAAATCCGGTGAGGTAAGCCAGGTTGATGTCGGGGATCAGGTTCCTCAGCCAGGGGGTATAGGAGATGGCAAATCCCCCCTTGCTGTCCAGGAAGGCATATTTTCCTATGTTCCAGTGCTGGGAGTTTACATCGGGGGTGGAGGCCGCTCCCACATCGCCCATGGCACCTGCCCTTGAATCGGGGGCAATGGAAAGAAAGGGTACCGCGGTCTGAATGGCATTCAGCTCAGCCCCTCCCAACTCGCCCGTGGTTATCTGTCCTTTTGTCCCCACGGAAACCAGCATGAATACTCCGGTCAACGTGGCAAACAATCCTGCTCTTTTTCCTATATACATTTCTCTTGATTTGGTCTGCAAATATAATGTAATCTTATTACTTATGAAGGGCCGTGCCCATACCTTACTAGTACGTAAACCCATGGTCTTTAGTATTCCGCCAGGTCCTTTTTTCATGTTTTTTTATCGCGAAATGATCAGCTTACCCGAGGAGGATGCCACCTCTCCATCGACCGTACTGAGGGTGGCTTTGTACACATAGACTCCACCCCCCAATTTGGATCCTCCCGAAGAGCTTCCGTCCCATTCCAGGGGATCCAGCCTGTAACCGGGCGAATAAATCCGGGTGTCGATGACGCGTACCAGGGCTCCCGAGAGGTTGTGGATGGTCAATACCAGCCTCAGTTCCTGATCGGGCCGGTTGTGTGATATGCTGAACCAGGTCCGGTCGATGAATGGGTTGGGATAGTTGCTGACCTGGTCCATCAGCATTTCATCGGAGTCCATGACCACAAAATCGAGGCTGGCTTCGGTGGAATTGTTGTGGATGTCCCAGATTTTCACACTCACCTGGTGGCTTCCAGGCTCCAGAAGGGTGAAGGGATATCTGATAACCCCCGAATTGAAACTGTTGGTATTGGCCTGGTAGAACTCGTTCAGAATGATGGCATTGACCCTGTCCTCATCCAGCACGGCCATCAGGTCATGTCCGATTCCGTTCCCAGTGGTATTGATGCCATAATTATCAGAAACATAGGCCAGCAGCACCGGATTTTTATCTGTGATACCCCCCGAAACGAAAAAGGAATCATTCATATAGAGATCCACCACCGGGAATTCCGCATCGGTGGCGTGGTCCGTCCCGATCCCTCCCACCAGGAAATCCTCAAAGGATCCGTGGGCATCCAGGGTTTCATTGCTGCCGTAATAACTGATTTTCCCTGATCCGAACGCATAGTTGATGTCTTTGGGTACATAGAAGCCGAAGCTGAACCGACCGTTTTCCACCGTGGCCTCTCCACTGTAAAGGATGTTGTTCCTGGCACTGTATCTGAAGACGGGATAGCCGTCATTGGAAAGCGTTTCCACCCCCTTATCCTTATCGAAGACCTTGGGATTGACTTTGCCCGAAAAATCGTCCATAAGCGAGCCGCTTTCACTTTCAATGTGTCCCGATACGGTGACCCACTGAAAGGCAGAAAGGGTATCAGGAGCGCCTGAAGCGGGCGAACCGTTGATGGAATCGGTCACCACCCGCATGCGGGGGTAGGAAAGGATCAGCGAGGGATCTCCCAGCAGGGTGAAATTGCGTTTGTTGATCCCCGCACCGGTATTGTTCTTGCTGTAGAGAATGATGTCGCCCAGGCGGTAGTTCTGCTGCCCTGCATCTTTTCCAAATACCACCTCGTAGAACCTTTCGTTCAGCGCATGGTTGGGTCCGGAATAGACCAGGCGGGTGGTGGTGAACAATCCGATACCCCCTCCGGCAGTGCTGAGCAGGACCTCCTCACCGGCAGAGGTCATTTCCAGATCTTCGGTCCGGTTGTATTCATCAAAGCGGCTGAACTCACAGGTGGCGGTCATGAAAAGGGGCAGCCTGTCCCTGTTGGTCCAGGAAAGAATATCATTGATGGTGATGATCTTTTCGTGGGCCAGTCCCTGCGTACCCCCGTGGCCGGAATAATTGACGATCAAAGCACCCCGGTTTACCTGGTCGTTGAATGCCCTGTTCACATCCGGATAGTAGGGTCCTGTGGCCAGGTTCTGCTGCGGATAGGCATCCAGGTAGATCTTATTGATGTTATAGGCCGGATGATACTCTTCCACATACCTGGCCAGTTCATCCGCCTGCTGCATGTGGATGTTGTTGTCTTCATCATCCCCGATGAAGCATATCTGGTTCCTCCATTCCCCCTGCTTATCCGGATTGCTGTAAGCAATGATCTTATCCACCAGGTTGGCGGCTTCCTCCGGGCTGGATGCCGGAAGCCGGCCGATCCCGATATCAAGCAGCCCATCGTACATGCTTTCATCGGTATCGAGCAATCCGTAGTAGTCATCCGATACATAGGAGCGGGTGGGGGAAAGGGATTCTTCAGACTGGTACGTGAGGATCAGGTTGGTATTGTTGCTAAGGCTTTCATCACCCAGGTTGTCATAGGAGCCGTCGCCCAGCAGCAGGAGGTAACGACACGAAGAACCGCCGCCCCCGGACCGGTCGTAGAACATCTTTATGAAATTGCGAAGTGCCGTCACATCGGGGGTGCCGGAGGAGAATTCATTGAATACCTCTTGCTGCAGCACCACCGCCACCTCCAAACCATCGTTTTGTCTTCGGAATTCCGCCAGCCTGTCGGCCTCGGCCTTCAGTTCTTCCGTGGTGATGATGATCATTTCGGGGTGTTCCAGTCCATGCAGGTCCTGGTTCTCCACCCGGCCTTCACCCACCCCCGTGAATCCGGGTACGGGATAATCGCCCTGGGTGCGGAATGCCACAAACTCCCTGTGATCATAGGTTTCAAGGGTGAAGCGGGCTTCAGAGCCATTGAGTATAAAAGGAACATTGCGGGGCAAGCCGGGATCGCTCACTTCCCAGATCAGGGTTTGCCCGTCCGCGTTTCCAAGCCTGAACTGACCGACGTTTCCCGGGGAGACACTTTCAGCGTCCCGGAAGCGCAACTCATCGCCTGAAAGCGCGAGATCAGATCTTGCATTCAGGGTGATGAAGTCGAGCCAGCCCTCCGAATTGGCATCCGGCCGGTTGTAGGTCACTGTCAGGGTGAGCTGATCCTGGTTGGCCAGGTAGGAGAACTGCTGTGTATTTTGGTAGGCATAGGTGGCGGTATACAGGCTCAGATCGGTGCCGCTGTTGGCAATACTTCCCAGGAACTCGCCATTGGCGCTGACCGAAAAGGTGGAGGAAGTCCCCGATCGGGCTGCTGCGCTTACACTCACCTTCAGGGCCTCTTCCTCAATGAGTCCGGGAATCTCAAAAGGATAATTGGCACTCAGGTTCACACCAAACAGGTCGCCGTACCACTCCCTTCCCGAGTGTATCAGGTTATAGGTTTCTTCTTCCACATGGTCCCTGTAATCATAAGCGGTGATCACATGGGAGGGATTTTCAGTGCTCAGGGGCACATCTTCGGGAAAGTCCGGGGATCCCTGTCCGTCTGTGAGGAAATAATAGCCCTTGCGGGAATAGGCATGAACCTGGTGGAGATACATGCCCGACGTCTCATCATATTCCCAGGTCACCGGGCCCTGGGCGTAAAACAAAATATGGTCGCCCGGTCCAAACTGTTCATCGCTTCCCTTGTGCATATAAAGGGGGAGGGGATCCAGGTCATCCGTATATCCTTCAGAAAATCTTTCCGGAAGCGGACTGGCGCCACAGCCAAAGATCCTGACCGTGGCGGGGTTCTGAAGCCCCAGGGAGCTCAGTTGTTCGTAGGTCAGTTTGTGTATGCCGCTTTTTTCCACCGAGATCCGGAACCAGTTGCCGGAGGCAAGGAGGGAGTGATCGTTCCAGCTGCCCGTGCTTTCACTTTTCAGCGGAGCCAGGGCAGCCTGGGCCTCCATGCGGATCTCAAAACGGTCCAGCCTTTCGATGCTTCCTCCAGCCTGTCTGGTGTAGGGAAGGACCTTGACCAGTAAGAAGTAGGTGCCGGACTCCCGGACCAAAGTGTATTCAAGCAAGGGGTCTTCCCGGACCATTGAGCAGTCGATCCCGTCAAGATTGGCCGCATCGATCCGGGTGCTTTTCAGTACCTCCAGGCTGAGCTCAGGAAGCATGCCCTGCAGGGGCCAGGCTATTTTTCTGGTCAAATATGGTAACGTATTCCCTCCGTCCTCGTATAATGCATGTGGAAAGCTTTGGCGGATACCCTCTTTATCCCACTGAATGACAATGTTTTCAGTTTGTGAAAAGAGCGAAATCAGGGGGTAAAAGAATAAAAGAAAAAAGAGCTTTCTCATAAAAATGTGCCATTGGAGGCTAAAATATGTATTTAAACGTCTTTTTTGTCGTTGATAGTATATGATCCTAACAAAAGAGAAGGCTCTTTTGTTGGGATGACAGGGTGTAAGATGGTTGGAATGTAAACATCTTTGGTAGTTATAACCGGAACAGGGTAAGAATGGTTGCAAAGGAATACAGGTGTGCAGTGTGGACGGCCGGGGTGCTGATCTCCTTCTACATGGGGGCAGACGCACAGGACCCTGCTTTCTCCCAATTCTTTGCCAATCCCTTGTATATGAATCCTTCCATGGCAGGCGTGGAGGGGCCTGCAAAGATATACATGGGATACCGGAACCAATGGCCCGGGGCCACCAATCCCTATGTGACCTATCATGCTTCCTGGGACCAGTATTTCGAACCCTTGCAGGGGGGGGTGGGACTTCACGTGATCAACGACCGTCAGGGCGGCGGCGTGCTCAATACCCTCTCGGTGGATGCCATCTATGCTTATCACCTGAAGGTAAGCCATGAACTGATGGTCACCGGTGGATTCCAGCTTTCCTTGGGTCACCGCAACCGAAAAACCGACGATCTGGTGCTTCCCAGCGATCTCCTGGGAACTCCGGGCAATACCCTTTATGGCTATTCTGTGCTCTATCCCGATTTTGCGGTGGGTTTCGGAGCCTTTTACAAGAACTTTTACGGAGGAATAGCGGCGCATCACCTGATGGAGCCCAATCCCACCGCACAGGACGATCCGAATTCACGATTGGCCAGGAAATACACAGCCCATGTGGGAGCTATTATTCCCATCTACGAGAAAAGGTTTGGTACAGAGGCCTTGCAGCTCTCACCCAACCTGGTATTCTTCCAACAGGATATTTATCAACAATTGAACTATGGGATGGAAGTGCTTTTCAAAGGTTTTGTCGGCGGATTCTGGTTCCGGCAGGATATCCTTTTCTCCTATGGAACATTGATCTTCTCTGCTGGCTATGGAAACGGCCAGTACAGGGTTCGATACAGTTACGATAAAAAACTCTCTAGACCCGATTTGCTGATTCCCACCTTGGGATCGCATGAAATATCGGTGGTGGTATTATTGGAAAATATGAATAAATCCACGAAACACAGGGCAATAAAAAGTCCGAAAATATAGTTACTTTTGAAAGGAGTTTCTATAGTATTAATTTTGCCAAGTAAAAATTGAAAAACAAGAAGCCATGAAAATGATGATGAGACTGATTCCTGTATTGTTTATTGGTCTGATGCTATGGGGATGTGGTAAAAAAGACGTTACCTCATCGGGCAAAGAGTCGACAACCACTGGCTGGGCCTATAACGATCCTGATAACGGCGGATTTGAAGTCAAAACCGCAGCAGAGCAGGAGACGGGTCCCGGTCTGACCCTGATTGAGGGTGGCACTTTTACCATGGGAAAAACACAGGACGATGTATTGTATGAATGGAACAACATACCCCGCAGGGTCACCGTCAGTTCTTTCTACATGGATATCACCGAGATTCGCAATGTGGACTACAGGGAATACATCAACTGGCTGACCCGTGTGTTCGGTATGAACAATCCCCAGGTGGTCCAAGCTGCGCTCCCGGATACCCTGGTTTGGCGCGATCCCATGGCTTACAATGAACCTTATGTGGAATACTATTACCGCCATCCCTCCTTCAATGAGTATCCGGTGGTAGGTGTCAATTGGCTGCAGGCCCAGGACTACTGTATCTGGAGAACCGACAGGGTCAATGAGATGATCCTGGTGGACATGGGACACATCGAATTGTCCACAGACCAGCAGGATGAGCGGAATTTTAATACCGAGGCTTACATTTATGGCCTCTACACCCCGAATATCATCAATCCCCAGCCGAGCCTGAATCCCAACGTAGAGGCACGCCTGATCAATATGGAGGATGGGATCCTCCTGCCCAAGTACAGGCTTCCCACCGAGGCAGAATGGGAATATGCAGCCCTCGGACTGGTGGGGAATACGGTAGATGAGTTGCTCTGGGAGCGCAGGACCTTTCCGTGGAACGGACACAATGTGAGGAATGATAATCCCAGGGACATGGGCAAGATGAGGGCCAACTTTGTCAGGGGAAAAGGAGATATGATGGGTATGGCCGGAAGCCTGAATGATGGAGGTTCCATTACGGTTCCAGTGAAATCATACTGGCCCAACGATTATGGTCTCTATTGCATGGCCGGCAATGTGAATGAATGGGTGCAGGATGTATACCGGCCCATGACCTCTCTGGATGTAAGCGATTTCAGGCCCTTCAGGGGTAACCAGTTTGACCAGCTGGCCATCGATGCCAATGGCAGCCCCCAGATAGACAGCCTTGGAAGACTGCAAAGAGAACCCATTTCAGAAGCCGATGCAGAAGGCAGGTTCAACTACCGCAAGTCCGATTACAGGAACTACCGGGATGGTGACAAGGAATCCGTATTCGAAAGGGGTGAAAGGACCGACAGGGAGTACGATGGTTCCGGTAGCATGTATGTGAACAACGAAGATGAGAAGTTGTCACTGCTGAACGACCAGGTCCGGGTTTACAAGGGAGGTTCGTGGAAAGACAGGGCCTACTGGCTGAGTCCCGGCGAACGCAGGTACCTGATTGAAACTGAATCCAGGGATGATCTGGGTTTCCGCTGTGCCATGATTCGAGTGGGAACACCAACTGGATTTTAAGGATATTTATTATTGACCAAACCAGGAGGCTGTTTCTGCGAAGAAACAGCCTCTGTTTTTTTATCCCATTGAAGAGGATGTCGACGGAACAGATATACCAGCTCTTTCTCCAATCATCCGGCATATGTACCGATACCCGGGCGGAGCTTCGCCAGTCCATTTTCATAGCACTGAAAGGAGACCATTTTGACGGTAACGATTTTGTGGAAGATGCCCTGGAAAAGGGCTGCAAGCTGGCCGTTACAGAGCGCAAGGAGTGGGAAGGCAACCCCAGGGTACATGTGGCTCCCTCCCCGCTGCGCGTCTTGC
>CBDTYO010000114.1:0-10555 GCA_965364615.1 uncultured Bacteroidia bacterium | reverse complement strand
TTATTGTATGGAGTTGGTATTAAATGCCCGGGGCTTCCTAATACAGATAGCGGTGGCAGTCGGCGCAGGCCATCTCTTTCCAGGCTTCACCTATATCCACCGGATGCCTGAAGTCCAGGGAGTTGTCCACGGTGGTGGTTTCAAGCATGTCGGGAGGTCCCTGGGCCAGCATGGCGTGACAAAGGTTGCAGTCCCTGGAAATCACCCTTCCCTCTTCACTTTCGTGCTGTCCGTTATGGCAACGGAAGCAGCCGTTGTATTCGCTGTGGCCTATATGGATGGGATAAGAATCCCAGTTGGCCTTCATATATGGGAAGAAGTGCTTGGAGTAGCCTTGCAGGAGGCCCTCAGTGGCCTGTTCGATCAGGGCACTGTATTCCCCTGCCTTTTCAGGGTAGTTTTCCTGGTAATAGTCACGAACCGATTCACGGATGTACATGCTGCCGGAATCACGATCCGTAAAGGGATGGTTAAAGATTTGCATGGCCAGCATCTTGATTTCAGGCAATTCAACCGGGATGACTTCGGCCGCGATCAGTTCATCGGTAAATACCTGTGGGGGCTGGAACTGGTGGGAGGGCCTGTTGTGGCAATCCAGGCAGTCCATTACCCTCATTTCCAGGGTATCCAGGGCATCCTCTTCCAGGGTCTCATAGATGTCTTTGTAAATGATGGTATCGCCCGATGCCCTGTTGATGTAGCGCACCCAGGGGATGTATTCCCGTTTTTCGTCGGAGGCCACATAATCGATGTGTACATCCGGATTGATGTGCCAGTGGATGCCTTCCTGAAGTCCCTGGGCCGTATGCTCAGATCCGATTTTCATTTTCAGCTGCATGTTCCACTGGGTGTTGGCCGAATCAGCCAGATAATTTTTTGAATTGACCAGTCGGTAGGAATAGAACTTTTCCGGCCAATGGCACTTCTCACAGGTCTCCTGGGCTGGCCTCAGGTTCTTGATGGGGGTTTCTATGGGTTGGTGGTACTTATTGAACGTCACCGAATAGACCTGGTACAGGCCCGAAAGCTTGCTGTTGACATACCAACCGGCGCCTTCTCCCACATGGCACTCCACGCAGGTCACCCTGGAATGCGCCGATTCCTGGTAAGCCACCCATTCAGGTTCCATCACCTTGTGGCATAGCGTACCACAAAACTCATTGGATTCGGTGTAGTGAAACGCCTCGTAACTGCCAATGCCTGTCAGGATCAGGAAGAGAATGGTGGCAACGATAAAGATGGCAATGGCATTCCACTGTTGTGGATCCCGAAGATCGATCATGATCCATCTCTTGGTGCTTTCTTCTCCCTCTCTGCGAATTCTCTTGGATCTTCTCCTGATCCCCACGGGAATCATGATAAGTCCGATGATGAGAAATACAGGCAGTACAATGTAGATGATGACTCCTGAATAGGCGCCCCCTTCATCAACAAACAGCCAGCTGGTGGCCATGAAGAAGACGATAACAAGGGCACTTACACTGGCTATGATGCTTCCAACAAGGGAAAGCGGATTGTAGAACGACTTTGGAAATTTCATGGGATGTATTGATTATATCAAGCTTTTTTTTAACCCTCAGGGAGGAAAGATATAGCATATTTTTGGGAAATGCCATGATCACAGCGAGCTCTTTATGACCAAACATCCTATTTAAAATGAAGAAAAATACCTCCAACATCCCTGGACAGCCATTATTTTTCTATTTTGGCTAGCCCAAATACTTGGAGGGTCAATAAAGAGAAGGGCATGAGACTATTATCCCGAACATATTATTTTAAAAAGCCCGTCACGGGTGTTTTGCTGGGTTTATTTCTTGGCGCGGCCCTCCTGACGGCCTGTAAGGAACAGGAAGCTCCCGCTCAGCTGAATCCGGTGGAGCGGCTGGCTTCCAAAATCAATTACAAATGTCCCTTTATGGTGGATGTGGATACCCGGATGGACAGCGTCTATATCTGGCCCGACAGTACCTTTCAGTACAGCTATACCCTGGTAAACCAGGACAAGGACAAGATTGATATCAGGGGACTGACTGCCTATATCGGTTCCCAGCTCATGGAAACAGTGCGTTACAGCTCGACCATGAAGCTACACCGCGACCACGGGCTCCGGCTGGTTTTTTATTACCGCGACAGGAACGGGGACTTTGTGACCCAGATCATCATCGAGCCGGAGGATTATCAATAGTCCCCTCCCGAAATTGATAATCTCCCAGGGAAGCCCTATTTTTAGCTAAGCTTTCTCAGGTACCGATGTTTTAATCCCAATCAGATGACAAGCAGAGTCCTGCTGGTTTTCCTGTTTTTTATCCGCCTGCTTCCACTGGGAGCCCAGGAGTTGAGCTTCAGGCACCTGGCGGTGGAAGATGGCCTGTCCCAAAATACCATCAATTGCATTTATCAGGACGCCTATGGCTTTCTCTGGTTCGGGACCCAGGACGGGCTGAACGCTTATGACGGTTACGACTTTACTGTTTTTAGATATGATCCGGAAGATTCTGCCACCCTGTCTCATAACTGGATATGGGATATCATCGAGGACACTGCCAACAATCTCTGGATTGCTACCTGGAACGGGCTTACAAAATATGACCGTGAGTTGCGGACCTTCAAAAGATTCCTGCCCGACTCCACCGACCACGGATCGATCAGCGGTACAAGGCCCGCTTCCATGGTCAGGGACGGACATGGACGAATCTGGGTAGCTGTGTGGGGCGGGGGATTGAATCTGCTGGATCCAGTCACAGAAACTTTTATCTCATATCGAAAAGCCCAGCACCCGGACCGGAACTACCCGGGCGATTATGTAAGAAAACTTTTTATAGACAAGGAGGGAATCCTCTGGGTCGGAACCTGGAACGGATTGTGGAAATGCCCCCTGCCCGAAAAAGGGGATCCGGTGTTTGAAAGATATAATCACCAGCCTGGCGATGCCTCATCCCTCAGCAGTGACCGGATCACTTCTTTCGCACAGGATCATCAGGGCAATCTCTGGATTGGAACCCTGGGTGGCGGACTGAACCTGTATCATCCGGAATACAATGCCTTTGAAAGGTTTATGCACGATCCCGCGGATGTCCATTCCATCAGCAACAACGACATCACCTGCATCGATACTTCCATTCCTGGTTCTCTCTGGGTGGGCACAGTGAGCAGCGGACTGAACCTATTTGATCCTGAAAGCAGGAACTTCAGGCCTTACAGAAGTGATCCCGCCGATCCACGATCCCTGGCATCAGACAATGTCTATGCGCTTTTTACAGATCGTGGCGGGATATTTTGGGTGGGGGCAGGAGGACTGAATATTTACAATCCTGGTCTCCTCAGGTTCGCATGCCCTGGTCCCCTTGAGATGCTGAGTGAGCAACTGGAAGGAAAGAGTGTTTATACACTTTTGGAAGACAGCAGGGGGAAACTCTGGGCAGGTTCCTATCACAACGGATTGGCCTGTCTGGATCCCGGAACATCCAGGATTACCTGGTATACAAACCAGCCGGGAAATCCCAATAGCCTCAGCAGCAACAGCATCACCTCCATCGCGGAGGCACCGGACGGAACAATCTGGGTATCCACTGCCGGGGACGGATTGAACAGGCTGGATCCCAATGTGGGAAAGTGGACAAGGTTCCGTGAAATAGCCGGGCAAGTTGAAACGGCAGGCCTGGATCATATCAGCGGGATTGTGACAGATGACAAAGGAACCCTCTGGATCGCCACTTCGGACCATGGCATCATCCTCTATCAACCTGAGACGGATACCTACCGGTCTTTGAGAACCGATCCCGGGGACCCTGGCTCCTTATCAGGCGATTACCTGTTGCGGATCTTCAAAGACAGTCATGGGGATATCTGGTTGGGAACCTGGGGAGCCGGTTTGAACAGGTTTGAAGGGGAAGAGAAAGGTTTTACCAGGTTCATGAGCGATCCTTCCGATCCCAATTCGCTTCCGGACAATATCATCCATTCCATTTATGAACAGGTACTCGATACATCCAGGATTATTTGGGTGGGTACAGCCAACGGCCTGGCGTACATGGATCCGGACGAGCCCGCAAAAGGATTCCGGCCTTCAGAGGCCAATGGAGAGCTTCCCAGTCACTCGGTGTATGGGACCCTGTTTGATTCGAAGAACCAACAGTGGATCAGTACCAATTCCGGCATATCCGTCTACAATGTAAATGATCGAACCTTGAAGCACTATACCCATAGAGACGGATTGCCAGGCAATGAATTCAATGCCGGCGCATTCCTGGAGCTGGATCAGGGCTTCTTTGCCTTTGGGGGAATCGAGGGACTGCTGGTGTTTCATCCCGATAGCGTGGGGGAAAGCACTTTTCAACCAAAGGTGGCACTGACCTCCTTTTCTGTTCTCAATGAGCAGGTATACAGTGGAATGGATTTGAATGCCATGGAAAGCATCACGCTGTCTCACCGGCAAAACTTTTTTTCCTTTGAATTTTCTTCCATGGACTTTTCCGATCCTGAAAACAACCGGTTCATGTACATGCTGGAAGGGATTGATGGGGACTGGATCCATTCCGGCGATCGGAATTTTGCCGCTTACACCAAAATCGATCCCGGGGAATACCACTTCAGGGTAAAAGGGACCAACAGCGATGGCAGGTGGAGTGAATCGGAAGCAAGCATGTGGCTCACCATTACCCCGCCATTCTGGCAAAGGTGGTGGTTCAGGGCAACACTGATCGCCCTGGCCCTTATGGGCTTTTATGCCATTCACCTCTACCGCATCCGCAGGGTCAGGGAAATCGAGCGTCTGAGGACCCGCATTGCCAGTGATCTGCATGATGATATCGGATCTGCCCTCACCCGGATCAGTGTGCATTCCCAGCAGATCATGTCGCAGGAAGAACTGGGCAGGATCCGACAGTCCACCCGGAAGATCAGTGAGCTCAGCAGGGAGGTGGTTTCCACCATGAGCGATATCGTGTGGTCCATTGATGCCAGAAATGATACCCTGGCCGATTTCCTGAGCAGGATGCAGGATCTGACCTACAGCCTGCTGTCGGATCAGGACATCCAGGTAACTTTCAGTCACAAAGGTTTGGATGTGAAGAAGCCTCTGAAGGTGCAGCACAGACAGAACCTGTACTACATTTTCAAGGAAGCCGTTCACAACATTGCCAAACATTCCGGAGCAGACCGGGTGGAGATCGATATCGAAAACTCCCATGCCGGATTCCGGATGAAGATCGCAGATAATGGATCGGGCTATGATCCTGGTTCCGTGAAGGGGGGGAATGGGATCCGGAACATGCAAATGCGGGCTGGCAGGATGGGAGCCAAACTGGAGATCACTGCGGACCAGGGTGTGTTGATCGATTTGAAGATGAAATCATTGTAAAACGAATATCACATGCTTATGGTATTTGCTTTCAGAAACATTAAGTATAAACTGTAGCCATGATCACAGTAGCCATCGTGGAGGATGATGTGGTGATCCGGGAAGGCATCACCGAATACCTGGAAAGCCAGGAGAATATGATCTGCATCGCCGCAAAACCTTCTGTGGAACACTTCCTGGCGGTGCTGAATGAGGAGACAGTGCCTGATGTGATCCTGATGGATATAGGCCTGCCGGGCATGTCGGGGATCAGCGGCATGAAGCTGATCACTGAAAAATACCCCTCTGTGAGCATCATCATGTTCACCGTATACAACGATTCCCACAAGATTTTCGAATCCCTTTGTGCAGGGGCTTCCGGGTATTTGCTCAAAAACACGTCCTTCGCCGACATGAAACAGGCCATTGAGATCATTCATGCAGGGGGTTCCATGATGTCGCCTCCCATTGCCCGAAAGGTGATGGAGCACTTCCATGCCGGAAGAAAGAAAAAGGTGAGCTCCCCGCTTACCGTTAAGGAAAAGGAGATTGTGCAGGGACTGGTCGATGGTCTGAGCTACAAGATGATTGCCGATACTGCCTCTATTTCCATCGAAACGGTGAGAACCCACATCAAGAATATCTACAAGAAACTGCATGTGCATTGCAAGGCCGATGTGATCCGGAAATCGCTCAGCGGAGAAATCTAGAATACCCCTGACATTTAAATCCTTTTGGCACCCCATATCACACAAACATGGTATGGCCTGATGGCTTGGGATCCGTTAACTTGAACCAAACTTAAAAACGGATCTATCATGAAAACAAAAACGCTCACTTTTGGAATCGCCATGGTGGCCCTGGCGATGGTTCAACCAACCTATTCACAGGAAAATCCGACCCAAAAGATTAAAAAAGAAAGTAACAAGGTGATCAACCGGAAGATTGATGATGGTTTTAACAAGCTTTTTGGGAAAAAGAAAAAGGAAGAGGAGCAGCAGCAGGCGCAGCAGCAACCGCAGGACCAGCAAGCGGCCAATGCCGGAGCGGGCCAGCAGGCAGGATCTGTTTCCGCGGCAGGGGCAGAGGCGACGGAGGCCAAACCTGAACTGAACTGGTCAAAATACGACTTTGTACCTGGCGACAGGGTGATATTTGAGGACAACCTGGAAGGAGAGGAGAACGGAGAATTCCCCTCCCGGTGGGATCTGGAGCGGGGAGTTGTGGAAGTGGCCCAGTTTGGGGGCGACAATGTGATCATGTTCCGGAATGGGACCCCGGCCATCGTTCCCTATTTCAAAGAGGCCAAAGAGGATTACCTGCCTGATGTATTCACCGTGGAGTTCGATCTGTATTGCGCAAATGCTGATTTCAACCTATACCTTTATGACAGAAAGAACCAGAAATCAGGCAGTCCCACCGGGTATACTTACCTGCAGATCGACAACAAAAGCATGGAATTCGGATTATCCAGCAGCGTTCTTCCCGATGCAGGATCACTGCCGGTCAGACGTTGGATGCACGTTTCCGTAGCCTATACCAATGGAAAGCTGAAGGCCTACATGGATGAAACCCGGCTGATCAACATCCCCCGGATCGATTTTGATCCCAAAGGCATTTCTTTGTATACCTATCATGCCCGGAATGACAATCAATTCTATGTGAAGAATGTCCGGATTGCCGAAGGGGGGGTGAAATACTACGACCGTGTGATGCAGGATGGCAAGATCATTGCCAACGGGATCAGGTTTGATACGGGGAAATCCTCTTTGAAACCGGAGTCCATGGGGGTCATCAACGAGATCTATAACTTGATGGATCAGAACCCGGACCTGAAATTCAGCGTGGAAGGGCATACCGACAATGTGGGAGATGATGCCAGCAACCTGGTGCTTTCCACCGACCGTGCCCGGACCGTGATGGAGACCCTGGTGAGGATGGGGATCAGTGAGGACCGGCTCACCTCCAAGGGCCTGGGAGAAACCCAGCCCATGGATGACAACAATGTTCCCGAAGGGCGCGCCAACAACCGGCGGGTGGAATTTGTCAAAATTTAGGTAGATCCGTACCTGAATGGCTTTGGTGCCACTGCCGGAAAAGGCGGAGGGCACCAAAGCTTATTTCACCTGGTTCTTATTTCACCCTGTAGGCCATCAGGGCATTCCCCTGCCTGATATACATAATTCCATGGGCCAGTACCGGATGTGAGAAATGGTGGCCCGTGCCTCCGCGTACTTTAAATGTTCCGCCTATTTGCAGGTCCCCTTCCTGGTAGTTGACCAGCGTGGTGGTGCCGTTGTTGCCATAGATAATGAACTTGCCGCCGGCAAAGGCAATGCTTCCCGTGGCTACCCTGAGTGTATCTGCTACTGCGCCGCTTTCCGGATCCAGGGAAACCAGGCGGTTCCCTTTTACCGTGGTAAACAAGGATCCGTCCACAACAACCAATCCCCCGAAATTGTTCTTGATCTCAGGGTTTCGCCACAGCTCTTTGATTTCTTTTCCATCGTCGGACAATTCCACTTTGAAAGCCCCCTGGCCTGGGATATCGTTGCCCACGAAATATATGCTGCCATTGCTATACACCGGGGTATTGCAATGCTCCCCGTCATATTCGTAGCCTTCCAGTTTGTAGGAGGATAACAATGTTCCGTTGCCGGGATCCAATACCATCAGATGGTGCCTGGAGGTAAACATCAAGAGGTCCTGACCGTGGTGATCAAACAACACCGGGGAACCGTAGGCAAAGGTGTCGCGCAGGGCGGATTGCGTCCAGGCTTTCTTCCCGGTGATCCTGTCCAGGGCCGCCAGGTTGGTGCCTGGACCGCCCGGGAAGCAATACACATACTTATCATCCACGGCCACAGATTCCGAATATCCGAAATAACCCACTTCTCCATCCAGGTAGTCCACGATATTGACCGTCCACAGCGCTTCTCCGTTGGAAGCATCAAAACAAGCGATCTGCCCCATGCCCGAAGTGGCATAGACCCTTTTGCCCAGCACGGTGGGTGTGGAGCGGGCGCCCGGATAGGTGCTGGAAAACCCTTCTCCCACGAATTCCTCGCCATTGGGCGATTTCCAGAGCTGGTTTCCCTCCAGGTCCAGGGCAAAGAGAAAGGCCTTTCCCTCCGATTCTCCGTTGATAAAAATCTTGTCCTGGGTGACCACCGGAGCTGCATAGCCCCTGCCAAGGCCTTCAAAGGTCCACAATAATTCGGGTCCCTCCTCGGGCCAGTGATCCAGGAGATCGCTCTCCTGAAATATGCCGTCGCGTTGGGGACCCCGCCATTGGTGGGCTTCCTGCTTGCATCCCTGCAGCAGGAAACCTGCCAGGAGCACGAGGGGAATGATTTTCTTTGTCATTGCTGCTGCATTGAGGGTTTGAACAAGTTTACACATTTTATACAGAAAAAGAGGATTAAGTCTGGTTTTTTCAGTCTATGGACCTTCCGGGGCAAGCAACGAAATCTCGGTTATGAAGGTCATTGCAATCATAAGGGGTGCCATGGCTCCTGCTATCTTCGGCTGTAACAGTCAAAGTTTACATCTGAGGGTAACTTTTCCATGTGCATCTCGTAATAATAACCTAAAACGTAAAGCCATGAGAAAACTATTTGTAAATCCCGTGATTGCACTGGCCCTTGTTGCCTCTCTTTGTATGCTGAGCTCCTGTGAAAAGGAAAAGGAAATCAACGAAGCCGATCTGATCGGTACCTGGGATATGGGGCAGGTTTCGGTCGATGTGAAAGTTGGCCCCATCAGTCTCTTGCAGTTCCTTAAGACCACACTCATGCTGGGGGACCAGGAAGCACAGGCCATTGTGGATCAAATCACCTCGGAATTCACCGATATTGGAGGGACCATCACCTTCAATGAGGACTATTCCTACTCGTTGGTGGAAGGAGATAATGGAGAGCTGGGAACCTGGGAGCTTCTGGGAGACAAGCTGCATATGACCGTTACAGGAGAAACTCCTGATGACGATCCCCTGATCATTCGAAACCTGAGCAGCACTGATGCCCTGATAGCCTGGGAGGAGGAACAACCGATGGATGTCAATGAGGATGGCACGGACGATTTTACTGCCACCATCATCATTGAACTCAATCTTTCGAAACAACAGGGTTGATTTTAGCCATTGTCCCTGAAATCTTACGCTAGTCTATCGCTTGCCCGTTCATTCGGGCAAGCGTTTTTTCTTTAGCAGGGCATCCACCGCATTTCTGATCTGCATCAGGGCGGATGGGTCTCCCATGTTGGACAGGAGAATGATGACCACCTCACTGTGAAGCTGGTGCTCGTATATGGTCCGGAAACCAAACATCCCCCCAGTGTGGCCCACTGAGATCTCGCCTTCCCTTTTCAAGATGCCCCACCCCAGTCCGTAGTTTTTTTCTTTGTCTTCCACCCTGATAGAACAAAGCATTTTATCCATGGTGGCGGGCTTCACAATTTTGCCCTGGAAAAAGGCCTGGTCCCAACGCCAAAGATCTACACTAGTGCTGTATACTCCCCCAGGTCCGTAAGTGTGTAGAGGCCAGTCGGCCTGCTGACCACTGACATATGATTTCACCAGTCCGGCAGGGGCTTGCATGTTCTTGTACCGCACATAACTGTCATTCATCCCGGCTTTGTCAAAGAGTCTCTCGTCCAGGAATTCATGGAAGCTTTTAGCGCTGAGCCGTTCCACTATCTCGGCCAGGAGGATGAAGCCATTGTTGGAGTAGGCATATCGCGTCCCGGGCTCGAAATCAAGTTTTTCCTGTTTTTTCAGAAATTCCAATACATCCCCGTTTTCCTGGTCGATCCTGGCCTGCCACCCGCCGGGTTGTTCCGGGATTCCCGAGGTGTGACTCATCAGCTGCCGGATGGTTACAGGGCCATAGGGATCCTCTGGAAGTTCCGGCAGGTAACGGATGACTTTGTCCTCCAGGGATAGCTTTCCCTCTTCTTCGAGACACATGAGGGCGGTGGATGTAAAAACCTTGCTGATGGAGGCCAGACAAAAAATATGAGAGGTGTCCAGAGGGGTGTGATGATCCAGATCTGCATATCCCCAGGATTGGTGATAGACGATGTCGCCACGGACCGCCACCAGGATGTTCCCGTTGAATTGGCCCCGGGAATGGTAGGCATATACGAGGCTGTCTATCAGGGCAACCTGGGGGGACTCCTGGGCCGAAGCCTGGGGGAACATCAGGAAGCAGAGCAGGA